>JALWPC010000617.1 GCA_026995265.1 Paracoccaceae bacterium | reverse complement strand
TGCGCTCGGTGCGGCGCGTCCGGCCTTGCACTGCGTGGCAACATCACACCCGCGCCGCGCGGCAACGCCAGCGCTTGTGGCCAGCACCGCAGGGCTTCAAGTTCAAGCGTATATGCATTCCAAATTGGCCAAATATCCCGGGGTGAGCGCAGCGAGGGGCAGCGCCCCTTATCGGCCTCGCCACAAACGCAAACCTCGCAGCGCGGCGCGGGCAGATGCTCGCCTCAGGCGCAATGGTTGACGCGCCGCTTGCCGAGCCGAAGGCGAGGCTAGGTCCGGCGCGAAGCGCCGGATAAACGAGTGCAGAAGCAATGAAAGCCCTGCGAGGGGTAAGGCCTCTTGGGGAAACCTACCCCTCGCAGAATGTTGGCAGGTTCCAGGCCCAACAAGAACCTGCCAGCTTTCTCAACGAAGCCATGCTTCGGTGATTATATAATCCACCAACCCTCCGCAAACGTCAACGATTATTTTCTATTTTTTTCGTAAATGTGTGTTTTGAGTAAAAACCACAGTCACGCGCGTTTTGTCCCTGTTAATACGCGCATGAATGTGCCATAGAACCACCCATATCGAACATTTGCGAACACAAAAACCCCATGGCCCAGAATCTTCGACATGATGAAATCCTGAAAATCGCGCGAGACCTCGGCAAGGTCACGGTGGATGGGCTCAGCCGCGAGTTCGAGGTGACGGCGCAAACCATCCGGCGCGACCTCACCGAGCTGTGTGAAATGGGCCACCTGACCCGCGTGCATGGCGGGGCGATTCCGCCCTCCAGCGTGATCAACCCGGGCTATGAAGAGCGCTCGCTGCTCGCGGTGCCGGAAAAGAAAGCCATGGCGGCGCTTTGTGCCAGCAAAATTCCCGACGGCGCGTCTATTTTCCTCAATATCGGCACCACCACCGAGGCCGTGGCGCGGGCTTTACTAAACCACAAAAACCTGATGGTGATCACCAATAACTTCAACGTCGCCAAAATCCTTTCCACCTCGCCACATTCCGAGGTGATCGTCACCGGCGGCGTGTTGCGGCGCTCTGACGGTGGGCTGGTGGGGGATGTCGCCACCGAAATCATCCGGCAATTCCGCGCCGATTACGCCGTCATCGGCATTGCCGCCATTGCCCCGGATGGCACCTTGCTGGACCACGACTTCCGCGAGGTCCGCGTCACCCAGGCCATTATCGAGAACGCCCGCCAGGCCTTCCTGATGGCCGACGAGATCAAATACAACCGCCGCGCCCCGGTGCGCATTGCCAGCCTCGCCGACATGGACGCCTTTTTCACCGACAGCCCGCCGCCTGCCCGCATCCAGAAGCTGTGCGACGATAACGAGGTTGCGGTGCATATCGCTAAATAGTCGGGGCAATATAATCCGGTGCGATGCCGGATTGCACAATATACGGCTTCACATCCGCGCCCCTGAACATACCGTGGTCTTCGATCAGCAGGGTTTTGAACCCCGCCGCCGCCCCGCCCAAAATATCGGTGTGTAAGGTGTCGCCGATCATCAGCACCCGCGATGACGGCACCGCGCCAAAACGGCGTTTGGCCTCGCTAAACATGCCGCTAAAGGGTTTGCCGAAAAACCGGGGTTCAACGCCGGTTTCATCGGCGAGCCAATGGGCATAGATCCCCGGTTGCAGGTTAAACCCGTGCTCGTAGGGTGCCACAAGGTCGGGGTTGCCAACCAATACCGGGCGGGGATTCTGCTGCAAGGCCAGCATTAGGCGCGCCTGCCGGTCATCATTCCAAATCTGGCTACCCAGCAGCAAAAACCCCTCCGCCCCTGCATAGGGGGCAGGCGCATCTTCCAGCAGGTCAAACCGAATGCCCAACCCCTCAAACGACGCCCCTTGCGGAACCATAGCGGCCCAGCTGGCAGCGGGGAGTGTGGCCAAATGAGCGGCCAGGGCATCGCGACTGGAAATCACATTTTCCGCCGTAAAATCATAGCCGTATTTGCGGTAGGTTGGCAGCCGGTTTGAAGTCGGAAAGCTCGCGCCATTGGTCAGCACCAGGCAGCGCTTTCCCATATCCTGCAAGGCCGCCACCCGCGCGGGCGCGCCGGCAATGGGCGTATTTCCAACATTGAGCACGCCGTAGGCATCAAACAGAAACACGTCGAATTCATCGACCAGCGCGCCAAGATTTGGCACCCGCTCACAGGCCCCCCGCGCCTGCGACGCCGGCAAGCGGGCGCGCACGTTTTCATATTGCGCGAACGCCCATGCGGTATCTTTCATCAAAGCCCCTAAATAATCGCGCCGCGCAGATTCGCGAGCCATTGTGCTCCTATCATACCGGCCAGCAAAATATACAGCGCAAAGGCGTGCATATAGACCTTACGGGCGTAATTTTTTATTTTCCCACGGAACGCACGGCCCATATCGAGTCTGCCCATACCATAGTCAACCGCTTTAGCGACTGTGTGCTACCTTACAGCGCGAGGTCCATCAGCGCCTGAATCGAGCTGCTTCTTGTGTCGGCCACGATTCGGCCCAGCTCCTGATCTGCGGTCAGCAGCACCAGCGTTGAGCGGCGCGGGATGCCGTAAATTGTGGTGATCGGCGCGCGTGAATAGGTGTCCCAGTCGACCCGCACAAAGGTGATAGCCCCGTTATAGGCGGGGTTGACGGCGCGGATGTTTTTAATGGCCCGTTCCTGCGCCTTGCAGGTGCTGCACCATGTGGCGGAATAATCCAGCAGCACGGTGTCGCCCTTGGCCAGCAGGTCCACCAATGTGCCATTTTCATACTCCACCCAGCCTTCATTGGCAAAAGCGGGAAGGGGGGCGAGGGCCATGGCGGCCCCGAGGGCGATAAATTCACGTCGTTTCATAGCAAAACTCCTTTAGAGTGAGACCGCAAAATCCTGCAGCCATACGGGCATAATATCGAGCAACCAGGCCTCGATAACATAGTTGAAATGGGTGAGAATCATCAGGCCGACCAGCACAAAGGTGATGCCCATAATCGGCTTGGCTTTGCTGGCCAGCACCCGCATGGCCCCAGCGCGCTTGCGAATGGTTTCGCGCGCGCCGTAGCCCAGAAGCAGGATGATGCTGGAAATGCCCATGGCAAAGGCGGCCATGATTCCGGTGGCAAAGAGCAGATCTTCGCCCTGATAAGCCAGCGCAATCGCGCCGCCCAGCGTTGGCCCCACACAGGGGGACCAGACCGCCCCGAGGATCGCGCCGCCGATAAACTGCCCGCGCAGGCCCGTGGTGTCCACCTCGTCCATCTTCTGGTCTGCCGAGCGCGAGAATTTCGAGGTGAGCTTGGTAAACAGCGCGCCAAGGGGCGGGATCAGCAGCACCGCACCAAAGGCCAGCATCATATAAGCGCCGATTTGCGAGACCCGCTCACTGTCCAGCCCGACAGATTGGCCAAACACCGCCACCAACATGCCAAGCCCGACAAACACAATGCTCATGCCCAGCGCCAGGGCCAGCGGCCCGTGCCTGTGGGAGCGGATGCTGGAGGCCAGCACGATCGGCAATACCGGCAAAACGCAGGGGTTGATCAGGGTAAGCAGGCCAGCGCCATATGCAAATACAAATTCCATGGAGGGACTGTAGATTGCCGCTGCGGCACCGTCACTTAAACTTAACGCGAGCAGATGTTACCGCTTTGAGAGTTGTACGGCGATGATGCCGAGGGTGATGATCAGCACTCCGACCACGTCTTGCACGCTCAGGGATTCGCCGACCACGAGGGCGGCAATGGCCACTCCGAGGAACGGATTGAGGAAGTGATATGTGGCAGCGCGCACCGCCCCGATGCGCTGCACCAGCGTAAACCATACCAGTGTCGCCAGCACTCCGGGCACAAGGGTTGTATAGGTGAAGGCCGCGATAAGCTGCCAGCTCCAGACCACGTGCCACGTTTCAAAGACCAGCGAGACCGGAAACAGCGCCGCGCTCGCCACCAGCATTTGCAGCCCCACAACCATCAGCACATTGCCGGAAGCCGTCGCCCCGCGCACCAGAAGCGTGGCCAGGCCCAGCGCTCCCACCCCGAGGAAGGCCAGCACCACGCCCGCAATATCCGCCCCGCCGGAAAGCCGCGACCACATGATTATGACCACCCCCGCCAAGCCCGCAAACAGGCCCGCTACGCCAAGCTTGGGTAGGCGTTCTTTGAAAAACACCCAGCTTAGCAGGGCCACCAAGAGCGGCAGCATACTGGCAATAATCGCAGCTAGCCCCGCCTCTATCCACTGCATGGCCACAAAATTGGCCCCGAGGTATACCCCGTTTTGCAGCAGCCCAAACAGCACCACCGCCCCCCATTGCTTAGCGGAAAGCGCAATGTGCTGCCCCAGCAATTTAGCGATGCTTACAGCGATCAGCCCCGAGATTAAAAACCGCGCCGACAGGAGCAAAAGCGGCGACATGTAGGAAACCGCTATATGGGCCGACGTAAAAGCACTGCTCCACATCACCACAAAAGAAAGCCCCAGAAAGAGCGCGCGTATGTCCATTGGAGACTCCAAAAAAAACGGGCCGCCAAAGGGCAGCCCGCTTGGGTTATACAACCAAAGTTTAGCTGTTGATCAGGTCTTTCAGCGCCTTGGCGATGGTCACTTTGGCCACGCGATCGGCGGCCTTTTTCATTTGCTCGCCGGTGGCAGGGTTGCGCACCATGCGCTCGGGGCGGTCACGGCAGACAAATTTGCCAAGGCCGGGCAGGGTTACGGCACCTCCCGCCTGCAATTCGTTGGTGACGATCTTTTCAATCGCTTCCAGCGCGGCTTTGGCGCCGTTTTTGTCGGTGCCCATTTCCTCCGCAAGGGCGGTGATCAACTGCGCTTTGGTCATGGCTTTCTTTGTCATGGTTGTCCCCCATTAAGACGTTGGTTTGTTTTCTGAACCGGCCGAACGGCCTTTCACCCAAGACTAAATCCGGTTTCTGGCCAAAACTCAATCAAAGAATTCCCAAAATGCAAATTTTTTGACTCTCTAGTCAGGAAAGTTGGCATTTTTTCGCTGGAAATGGCGATTTTACAGGAACGCGGTCTCCTCAAAGCTGCGTAATTTGCGGGAATGGAGGCGGTCCAGCGGCATGGAACGTAATGATTCCATGGCTTTAATACCAATTTGCAAGTGCTGCGCCACCTGGGTTTTATAAAATTCCGTCGCCATGCCGGGCAGTTTCAACTCTCCGTGCAGGGGTTTATCGGATACACAAAGCAAGGTGCCGTAGGGCACGCGAAACCTGAAGCCATTGGCGGCAATCGTTGCGCTTTCCATATCCAGCGCAATGGCGCGGGACTGGCTGAGGCGAAACACGGGGCCGGATTGCTCGCGCAGCTCCCAATTCCGGTTATCAATCGTCGCCACCGTGCCCGTGCGCATGATTTTCTTCAAATCATAGCCGGAATAATCCGTCACCTCGGCCACCGCCTGCTCAAGAGCCACCTGCACCTCCGCCAATGGCGGGATGGGCACCGAGGTCGGCAGGTCGTCATCCAGCACCTTGTCCTCGCGCATATAGGCATGGGCCAGCACGTAATCCCCGAGGGATTGTGAGTTGCGCAGCCCCGCGCAATGCCCGAGCATCAGCCACACATGCGGGCGCAGCACCGCCACGTGGTCGGTGATGGTTTTGGCATTGCTTGGGCCAACGCCGATATTCACCATGGTAATGCCGGAGCCGTCAGGCCGCGTGAGGTGATAGGTGGGCATTTGCGGCGTGCGCCCCGCAGGCCCGCCCGTTGTGCCCTCAATTGTGGTGACAACATTGCCCCCCTCAACCACCGAGTCATAACCGCTGGCGGGGTCTTTCACCTGTTCATGGGCAAAGCGCAGGAACTCATCCATATAGAACTGATAGTTGGTAAACAGCACATGGTTCTGGAAATGCGCGGGGCTGGTGGCGGTGTAGTGGCTGAGGCGGGCCAGTGAGTAATCCACCCGCTGCGCGGTGAACGGCCCCAGCGGGCGGGCACCCTGGGCATCATAGCCCGCCATGCCGTTGACAATCGCATCATTGGTGCATTCCAGGTCCGGCACGTCAAAAATATCGCGCAGGGGGCGCTCGATATGGTCCTCTATCGCCCCTTCTATATGCGCGCCTTCCCGCATGGCGAAATGCACCGGAATCGGCGTATCTGAAAGCGACACCTCCACCGGCACCCCGTGATTCTCGATCAACAGCCCGATCTGCTGCTCCAGATAGCCCTCAAACAAGTCTGGCCGCGTGATGTTAATGGCAAACATCCCCGGCTCGGCCACATGCCCAAAGGCAAGGCGCGTGTCGAGCTTGGCATGGGTGGTGGTAGTAATACACACCTGCGGATAAAACGCACGATAGCGGCCCTTGGGCGGCTGCCCCCCCATGACCGCCTCGAAATTGGCGCGCAGAAATTGCGTGGCTTGGTTATAAAGCGCTTGCAGCTTGGCCACGGCCTTGGCGGCATCGGTGAAGCGCTCGGCTTGCAGCGGCTCGGGGGAAAGCACGGGGAGGTCGGTCAGGCCGAGGCGCTGGTTCATTCTGCGCCCCCCACAAACAGTTCGGTTTTCTCGAAGGTGGTCACGTCGATCAGCCCCTTATCCGAGATCCGCAATTCGGGGATGACCACCAGCCCCAGCAGCGAGTGCTGCATATAGGCGTTGTTTAGCGTGCAGCCGCATTCGGCCATCGCTGCGACCATCTGGTCGGCAGCCGCCGCCACCTCCGCCGCTGGCGCGTCCGACATCAGCCCGCCGATGGGGAGCTTGACGAGCGCCAACTCCTTGCCTTCAGAGATCACAACCACCCCGCCTTGCACCTCCTGCAATCGGTTGGCGGCTTGGGCCATATCGGCTTTGTTGGTGCCGATCACGATCATATGGTGGCTGTCATGCGCCACGGTCGAGGCCATGGCGCAGGGCTTGTTATAGCCAAAGCCGGAGACAAAAGCATTCACCACCTCGCCGGTTTCGCGGTGCCGTTCCACCAATGCAATCTGGCAAACATCCTGCGCAAGGTCGCCCACCACAAGCTCGTCTTCCACCGGAAGCTTGGCCGTCAGCGCCTTGGTCGGCGCTTGGTTTTCTACCACGCCAATCACCCGCGCGGTGACGGCGTTTTTTCCCTTGGGCGCGGCAATGTCAAAATCCTCGGCGCTTAGGTCGCGCTTCATATGCACCGATTTGGTGGCGCTTTCCGGCCATTTGTAATCGGGTTCATCGGAGAGGATTTCGCCATGCTCCGCAATCACCTGCCCGCGCGCAATCACCGTTTCAATCGGCAGGGTCGTGAGGTCAGACGTCAGAATCACATCCGCCCGCCGCCCCGGCGCAATCGAGCCCAGCTCACGCTCCAGCCCAAAATGGCTCGCCGTATTAATCGTCGCCATTTGCAGCGCCACCAAAGGGTCCGCCCCGCAGTCAATCGCATGGCGCACCACGCGGTTCATGTGGCCATCGTTCACCAAAGTGCCGGAGTGGCAATCATCGGTGCAGAGCACAAAATTGCGCGAATCCAAGCCCTTTTCAGTGATCGCGGTGATCTGGGTTTCCACATCATACCAGGCCGAGCCAAGCCGGAGCATCGCCCGCATCCCCTGGCGCACCCGCATGATTCCGTCGGCCTCGGTTGTCCCCTCATGGTCATCGGCGGGGCCGCCCGCCGCATAGGCGTGAAAATCGGTCAGGTCCGGGCTGGCATAATGCCCGCCCACGGTCTTGCCCGCGTTTTGCGTTGCCGCAATGATGGCCAGCATTTTCGGGTCATTATTGATCACCCCCGGGAAGTTCATCATCTCGCCAAGGCCGATGATGTTGGGCCACCCCATGGCCTCCACCACATCGGCGGGCAAAATCTCGTGCCCCGTGGTCTCCAGCCCCGGCGCGCTCGGCGCACAGCTTGGCATTTGCACAAACACGTTCACCGGCTGCGCCAGCGCCTCGTCATGCATCTGCCGCACGCCCTCAAGCCCCATCACATTGGCAATTTCGTGGGGGTCCACAAACATCGTGGTGGTGCCATGGGGAATAACGGCGCGGGAAAACTGCGTCACCGTCAGCATACCGCTTTCAATATGCATATGGGCATCGCACAGGCCCGGAATGGCAAAGCGGCCCTTGGCGTCGATCACGGTGGTATCGGGGCCAATCAGGCTATCGCGATGCGCACCGCAATAGGCAAAGCGGCCGTCAGTAATGGCAATGCTGCTGTTCTCCAGCACTTCGCGGGAATGCACATTCACCCATTTGGCGTTGATAATAACCATGTCGGCGGCCCTGCGGCCAGCGGCGACATCAATCAGGCGGGGGGCAACTTCGGCCCATGTTTTTATCGTATCAGTCATGCGACAATCTGCCATAAGTCTCGGGCGGGCTTCAAGAGGATTTTTGCCCCGTCGCAAAAACATCATACAGCATGGCTTCCAGCGCTTCGGCATCGGTTTCTGAAAAGGCCGCTGGCTGGTTGCTGTCTATATCCAGCACCCCCAAAAGCCCGCCATCGGGTGCGAAAACCGGCAGAACGATCTCGGATGCTGTGCTGCTGGCACAAGCGATATGGCCGTCAAATGCATTCACATCCTCCACAATCACCGTGCGCCGCCCCCGCGCCGCCGCCCCGCACACCCCCTTGGAAAACGGGATCGTCAGGCACCCGTGCCCGCCCTGATAGGGGCCGATCTTCAGGGTGTCATGGCCGATATTGCGATAAAACCCGACCCAGTCAAACCGCGCATCGCCGTGGAAAAGCGCGCAGGCAATGGTCGCCATATTGGCGATCGCGTCGGCCTCACCGGCACATATTGCCGTGATGTTTTCAAGCGCTTGCTTCATGGTTTGCTCCAATGATTCCAAATTGCACAAATATCCCCGCCGGAGGCAAGAAAACTTTTATGCCTCCGGCGGGGATATTTTAACAATTTGGAAAGAATTTTATGAAAACGTTATCGAGCGGTACAGGCGGGGACGCCGATGGCCGTCAATTTGGAAGACGCCTCGTTTTGGGAAACCAGAGCGGGGCGTTGTTTTTTCGGGCGGGGTGCGCTAGGCCGGAGGGAAAGCGAAACATGCAGTGAGAGCGCCATGACCGGACCAAGATTCACCCCCCTTGCCCAAAGCCTGCCCGCCAGCGTGCCCTTTGTGGGGCCGGAAACGGCGGAACGGGCGCAAGGGCGGGGCTTTGCGGCGCGGCTCGGGGCCAATGAAAACGTGTTTGGGCCGTCACCCAAAGCGATTGAGGCCATGGAGGTGGCGGCAGCGGATATCTGGAAATATGGCGACCCCGAGAGCTATGACCTCAAAGAAGCGCTGGCGGCAAAGCACGGGGTGGCCCCGGAAAACATCGCCATTGGCGAGGGGATAGACGGGCTGCTGGGTTACCTCGTGCGGCTGCTGATTGCACCCGACGACAAGGTGGTGACGACAGCGGGGGCCTATCCGACGTTTAATTATCATGTGGTGGGCTATGGTGGAGACCTGCACACGGTGCCTTATGAAAATGACACCGAGAGCCCCGCGCTTTTGCTGGCCAAGGCGCGGGAGGTGGACGCGCCGCTGATCTATCTCGCCAATCCCGATAACCCCATGGCCTCGGTGCATAGTGGCGCGGTGATTCAGGGCATGATCGACGATCTGCCAACGGGCGCGGTGCTCTGCCTCGATGAGGCCTATATCGAGTTTGCCCCTGAGGGCAGCGCGCCCGCGATTGACATTTCCCACCCCCGGGTGATCCGGTTTCGCACCTTCTCCAAGGCCTATGGCATGGCGGGGGCGCGGGTGGGCTACGCGATTGCGCATCAGGATTTCATCAAGCAGTTTGACAAGGTGCGCAACCATTTCGGCATGAACCGCGCCGCACAGGCAGGAGCGTTGGCGGCGCTCAAGGACGAGGCCTACCTCAAGCAAACGCTGGAAAACGTGCGCCGCGCCAAGGCCCGCATTGCCGAAATCGCGCGGGCCAACGGGCTGGCGCCCTTGCGCTCGGCCACCAATTTTGTGGCGATAGATTGCGGCCACGGGGCCGAGTTTGCCAAGGCGGTGGTGGCGGAACTGGGCGCGCGCGGAGTGTTCATCCGCATGCCGTTTTCCGCCCCGCAAAACCGCTGTATTCGGGTGTCTGCGGGCCGGCCGGACAACCTTGACCTGCTGGAAACAGCCCTGCCCGAGGCGCTGCGGGCGGCGCAGACCCGATGAGCGCACAAAGCCCATACAGGCGGCTTTGGCAGGAGTGGCTCTCGCATTATCGGGGCGTGCTGGCGCTGGGGTTTCTGGGCATGTTCATTGCCGCCATCGCCTCGGCGGGCTATGCCAAGGGGCTGCAATGGGTGATGGATGCCTTCGAGGCCCATGAACCCGGCGTGATCTGGTGGGGGCCGATGCTGATGATCGCCCTGACCAGCTCCAAGGGGCTGGGAACGTGGCTTTTTCAGATCAACAGCAACAGCGCCCTGGTGCGCACCGAAACCGACCTGCAAAAGGCCATGCACAAGAAGCTTGTTTTTGCTGATTTGGCGCAAATTCAGGGGGAAAGCCCGACGGCGCTGTCCACGCGCTTTACCGCCGATATTATGCTGGTGCGTCAATCGGTTATGCAGATATTTGGCGGCGTTTCGGCGGTGCTTGTTCTGCTGGCCACAGTGGCCGTGATGCTGAGCATCGACTGGGTGATTACCCTGACGCTGGTGGCGGTGTTTTCGCTGGCGGTTTACCCCGTCAACCGCATCGGCGCGCGGCTGCATGTGGTCTCACGCGATACGCAGGATGATCTGGCGCTGATGACGGGCGAGATTTCCGAGGCACTGGGCAGCATTCGCATGGCGCGGGCCTATCAGCTTGAGGCATATCTGCTGGGCAGCGCGGGCACGGTGTTTGATAGGCTCTTGCAGCTAAAGCTCCGACTCATCCGGCTGGAGGCGCGACTGTCTCCGATAATGGAGAGCCTGTCGGGCGTCGCCATTGCGGCGCTGTTGGTGGTTGTGGCGTGGCGCCTTTCAGACGGCACCACAAGCTTGGCCAACTTCATGG
>JALWPC010000616.1 GCA_026995265.1 Paracoccaceae bacterium | reverse complement strand
CTTGGCAGCGCTGGCCAGTCGTTTGTCAATCCCGGAGTAAAAAGGGGCCAAATCGCGGTGTAAAACTGGGCCAGTCGGTGTGATTTCGTCCAGCCCCTTGGAACGCGAGGCCATTCAAAGAGCAAGCGCGTTCCAGGGGGCGTTGGCCGTCAGGCCAACTCATGGCATCTGGTGTTATGGGGCGGTGGTTTTCGCGGTTTTGCTGTGCTTTAGACGGAAGCTTTCGCCATTCATCTCGAGGATATTCACATGGTGCGTGAGGCGGTCGAGAATGGCGCCGGTGAGGCGTTCTGCGCCGAACACTTCGGTCCATTCATCGAACGGCAGATTGGACGTGATGATGATGGACCCACGCTCGTATCGCTGCGAGATGACTTCAAACAATAATTCGGCGCCGGTTTTGCTCAAGGGCACAAAGCCCAGTTCGTCAATGATCAACAGGTCCTGGCTGATCAGTTGCTTTTGCAGCCTTTGCAGGCGTCGTTCATCGACAGCTTCGATTAGTTCGTGAACGAGGGCGGCGGCGGTCGTGAATCGCACTTTTCGACCCTTCTGGCAGGCTGCCAGCCCCAGCCCGAGGGCAATGTGGGTTTTGCCGGTTCCGCTTGGGCCCAGAGCGATGATGTTTTCACGCCGATCGATGAACTCGCCACGGGCCAGCTCCATGGTCAGAAGCTTGTTCAGGGAGGGGATGACCTTGAAGTCGAAGCTGTCGAGACTTTTTGTGGCCGGGAACTTTGCCGCCTTGATGCGCCGCTCGATCATGCGTCGCTCCCGTTCTATCAGCTCCAGTTCGCACAGGCGAAGCAGGTAGATGACATGGTCCTTGTTCTCGGCCGCGCATTGCTGGGCCAGCTTCCCATATTCGCTTTGGAATGTCGGCAGGCGCAGTTTCTTGAGGTGATGCAGCAAAAGGACTTGCGGGGTATCGGTCATGCCGGCACCTCTGACATCAGGCTCAGATAATTGGCCGGATCCGTCGCGTCCACGCGGGCTTTGGGAAGATATGGATAAATTTCCAGATCGAGCCGTGGCGGGCGCTTGTCGATCCGGCACAGAACCAGATGCTTCACCGCATCATAGCTGATTGCCCCAAGCTCAAGCGCCTGTTTGACCGCGCCCTGAACATCGGCCATATCGAACTCTTCTAGGAGCCGCAGAACCTGCACGTATTCGCGTTTGCCTTTCTTGCCCATCCGCGTTTGCAGCAATCGGTGCAGCGTGGCAAACACATCCGGCAGGTCCCAGCCTTGCAGCGGGGCCGCCTGATCAAGTGCGCCAACCTTCTGTTCCAAAAGGGGTAAATAGTGCATTGGGTCAAACACCATGTCGGCCGTTTCGTAGGAACGCGCATGGCGGGCAATAATCTCGGAACCGCAGCCGATGACGACTTCGTCGACATAGCCGCGCACTTCGACCTCATGATGGGCATAGGCCACGGGGACGGAATAATCATTGCAACGATACCGGACCATCGAGATTGATGTCGCCCGGGTTCTGACTTTATCGCAGGCATCATAGGGAACAGGAGGAAGGGCCATCAGCGCATCCAGATCGCGCAACATCCGCTCCCCGATACTTTCTGAATGGCCGCGCAGGACCTGGCCCTGGCGCTCCATGCATCGGGTTTCCAGTTGGGCATTAAGCGCCTCAAAGCTTTCTGCCCGTGGGGCTGGAACGAGGAAGTTTCGCCGAGTATAGCCGATTGTGCCTTCTACCTTTCCTTTGTCGTTGCCCTTGCCCGGGCGACCAAATCTATCCTTGAAAAGATAGTGCGATTGCAGCTCTGAGAAGGTCTTGCTCCGGGTGCGCTTGCCATCCGCCGACCGGTTGGGCGTGTTCTTGCGCATCTCGGATGATCCGAGAATCTTGGCAACGGCTATGGTCGTGTTGTCATACAGGATCGATTGCGGCACGCCGCCAAAAAATGCCAGCGCCGCGTTATGGCCATCACAAAAAGCCTCCGTTGTCTCGCAAGGATAGGTCTTCACAAATATCGCGTCCGAATGCGGCAGCGTCATCGCAAAATAATGCAGTTTGCGCTCGACCCCGCCAATGACCCCAAGGGCCTCGCCAAAATCGACCTGGGCATGCCCCGGTGGATGGCTCAGAGGCACAAATACTTCCCGGCTTCGGCGTTTCGCCTCCCGCACATAGTCGGTCACAATTGTTAGGCTGCCGGTGAACCCGTGTTCGTCGCGAATACGCTCGTAGATCCGTTTCGCCGTATGGCGGTGCTTCTTGATCTTGCCTATGTCGTCCTTGAGAATTTGGTCAATAATACCAGTGAAAGGATCCAGTTTCGGGCGAACTGGCTTCTTGGCACGACGATAACCGGGCGGCACCGCGTGCTTCAAAATCTTTGAAACAGTCTTGCGATCAATTCCAAAATACTGCGCCGCAGCGCGTGAACTCATCCCCTCGACATGACAGGCCCGCCGGACCCGATTATACAATCCCACAGCATACATCTCCCCGCCCCTCGCTTAGTAACGTTGGGCGTCAAAGTGGCGGATTTTTACTCCGCGACGATCAGAAAATCCGACCGTTTCTGTGGTCCAATATTGCTCCCCGATTTACAGAAGTGCTATCTTCTCTTCTGGCGATGTTCCCTTCCACCATCGAAGCACTACTCCGACGAAATCTTTGAGAACACGATAGATGAAACCGAGGAGCAATGCCCGAAAGTTGGTGATGGGGTGATTGGGTGGCATATCATGGCGGTGTTGACGCGCCGCGATTCTCAGAGAGAAAAGGATATGCCACATGAAAAACGATACGATTTTGGAG
>JALWPC010000615.1 GCA_026995265.1 Paracoccaceae bacterium | reverse complement strand
GAATCGCCGGAAACAGCACATAAAAGCACAGGTCCTCCACCGCGCTCCACTTATCCGCCGCAATAAACCCGCCCTTGCGCAGGGCAAAGCCGAGCACGATGAGGGCAAAAACCGGAAGGGTGGCTTGGAGCACGGGCAGCATGGGGAATCCTTTGGTTGCTGCGACTATGTCAGCTTTGCTGCCCTATGCCAAGCCCCTGCCACCAGTTGTCATTGGCCAGCGCCGCCCGCAAGGGTGTTGCCGTGTGTTCAGGCGCATTCTGGATGTAATTATAGGCTTCCTCAAGGCTCTCGCCGCGCAGGGTTTTGAGGTAGGCAATGCCTTCCGCTACCGAAAACGCCCGCCCCGTATGGGCCTCAAAATTCGGCTCAAGGTCCGTCCACACGGCGCCATCCCAGCCATTGGCTTCACACCACGCCTGCACCCGCGCCACCACCTCGGGCATCCGCCCATGCTGAAAATCGGCATGATAGGCCCCGATCAGCCCCGCGGGCGCCCGCTCCCGCGCCCGCAGGTCCTCCACCGCCGCATAAATATCGCTGCGCGCCGAGCGAATGACATGGGTCTGGCAGGCCACCCCCGCCACCGGATCAAGGCACACCGCCAGCCCGAGCTTGCGCTTGGGCGACACGCGGGAAAATTCCATCGGCAGGCGCGGCCCCGCCGCCATCTGCCATTCCCCCACCGTATGGGGTGTCAGGATCTCAAGGTCCCAAATCAGCGAGCCCCAGCCGATAATGGCAATTTTGCTCAAGGCCACTTGCATTCCGGCGGCAGGCTCATCAGCACCGCTTCGGGGTTATGGCCGGTTTGCAGGCCGAATTGCGTGCCACGGTCATAGACGAGGTTAAACTCCGCATAGCGGCCCCGCTTGATAAGCTGGTGCTCGCGGTCGGCGTCCGTCCACGGCTCAAACATATGCTTTTCGGTGAGCGGCACAAAACCCTTCAGGAAGGCGCGGCCGACATCCTGCGTGAAAGCAAAATCGGCCTCCCAGTCGCCGGTGTTGAGGTCGTCATAAAAGATACCCCCCACCCCGCGCGGCTCGTTCCAGTGCTTGATCATGAAATATTCGTCGGCCCAGGCCTTGAAGCGCGGGTAATAGGCCGGATCGTGGGCGTCGCAGGCCTCCTTGAGGCGGGCGTGGAAAAAGGCGGTGTCTTCAGGGACTTCCACCATCGGGTTCAGGTCGGCCCCGCCGCCGAACCACCAGCCAAAGGGCGTCCAGAACATCCGCGTGTTCATGTGCACGGCCGGGGTTTTGGGCGAGCGCATATGCGCCACCAGCGAAATGCCCGCCGCCCAGAAGCGCGGGTCTTCGGCAATGCGGCCCATGCCCGCCCGCGCCGTCATTGAGCGCTGGGCGGCCTCGCCAAGGGTGCCGTAAACCGTGGAGATATTCACGCCGACCTTTTCAAACACCCGCCCTTGCCGCATCACCGACATTTCACCCCCGCCGGCATCGGCCCCGTCGCCATTGTCGCGCTTGGTGGGCTTCACCTCAAAACGGCCAGCGGGCAGCGCGGCATGGGGGCCTTGATCCTGCGCGTCTTCCAGCGCCTCAAAGGCGGCGCAAATCTGGTTGCGCAGGTCACGAAACCACGCCGAGGCGCGCATCTTTTGCGGGGTCATATCGTCAATATTTTCCATGCGCCCTTCCTAGCTTTTTTGCGCGCGCTTTGCCACGCCAAAGTTTTTTGGCAATCAAGGGTTGACTGCGGCATTTTGGCTCTGTATAAGCGCCGCACCATTCATTGGAAAGGAATACGAAAATGATGCCAGCAAAGCCACTCTCAGCGATCTGACGAGCCTTTGCTTTGCGCGTGGGCTCACCGCCCCGCCCCACATTTTCATAAATTCCGATTTGCCCCAAGGAGGGCGTTCCAATGTTACCCCTGCATTTTGTTGGCGACCCCCGCCACCGCATCGATACCGACGCCCTGCCCGACTGGTTTATCCGCGATATGGGCGAGCGCATTCATGAAATCACGCCTGTGCGCCGCTGGCGGCTGCCCATCTGGCCCGGCTTCCGGCTGGAGCTTCGCATTCTGCCCGCAAAGGAGCTTAACCATGTTTAAGCGCTTCGAAAACCTGGTGAACCCCTTCGCGGCTTACGACGAGAAAACCCCCTCGGCCAGCTTGTGGCCCTATATCAAAGCCCAGCTTGCGCCGTTCAGGAAATGGCTGCCGCTGATGGCGGCTTTGGGGGTGCTCACGGCGCTGATGGAAAGCGGCCTGATCTTTTATTCCGGCCGCATCATTGACCTGATGAACAGCGCGGGCATTGAAAACATGTGGGCGCAACATGGCGTTGAACTCCTGCTCGCGGGCCTGTTCATCCTGTTGCTGCGCCCGCTGGTCATCACCTCTAACCATTTGTTTTTAGAGCAAACTCTGGCAGGCAACATGCAAGAGCAAGCCCGCTGGCGCGCCCATAAGCACCTCTTGGGGCAGTCCTCCGCGTTCTTCCAGAACGACTTCGCCGGCCGCCTGGCCAACCGCGTAATGCAGATGGGGCCTGCGATGGAAGACAGCGCCTATATGGCGCTGGAAGGCATCTGGTATGCCACCACCTATGTGCTCGGCGCGATCCTTGTTTTGGTCACCATCGACCTGCGCCTTGCCGCCCCGATGGCGCTTTGGCTGCTGGTTTATATCTGGTTTGTGCGGCGCGTCGCCACCCGTGTGGCGCGGGCCTCCGAGCGTATGTCTGAAACCAAATCACTGGTGACGGGGCGCATAGTTGACGCCTATGCCAATATTGAAACGGTCAAGCTCTTTGCCCATGGGAAACGCGAGG
>JALWPC010000614.1 GCA_026995265.1 Paracoccaceae bacterium | reverse complement strand
GCACAATGGCTGATCAAGAGGTCCGGCACCGTTATTTTGTCCCCCATCACAAATTCATTATCCCCGAGGCGGATCTCCAGATGGTGCAGGGCGCGGGCATAATCCCAGTCGGCAGATTTGCGCACATCCGGGAGACGCAATTCTTCGGGGTAATAAGACAGGTGCTTTTGCGCCGCCCACAGCACCGCGTCCATTTCCTCATTGGCGAAGTGGACAAAGCTGTCCTGAATGGCGCGTTCCACGGTGCCGCAAGGGTAGGTGAGCGCCCCGTGTTTATCTGCCAGATATTGCATGATCGCCACCGAATCAAAAATTGCGGTGCCGTTATCTATCAGCGCGGGCACTTTGCCCGAGGGGTTCACCTTGCTAATGGCCTCGCTGCGCGGGGCAGCTTCCAGAATTTCGTAATCCAGCCCCAACTCTTCCAACATCCAGAAAACCCGCATGGCGCGAGAGCGGGCAGTGCCAATAACCTGATACATGTATTTCCTCCGTTTTCACCATAAAACCGCTGCGGCGGCGGAATGTCAAACCGTGCGCGCCGGATGTCCGACAGATGTCCGACAAAAGTCCGACAGAAAGAATACCGCCGATTCAGACCTATCTCGGGTGCATCATGGCGATGCGAATAAACGCGCGCTCGGTCATGGCCATGGCGGGGAAGGGCTTGCTTGAGCGCAGGTTCAAATCGGTTTCCATCAGCACCCCGAGCGCCGCTTCCAGCCGCGGCAGGCCCCAGTTGCGCACCTGCCGCGCCATCTGGTCCCTACGCGGGCCAAAGACCGGCGGGCGCAGGCGGCTCAGGGCCTGCTCCACCCCCTGCCCGCTGGCCGCTGCTGCGTGAAGCTGGCGGAAATGCCGGGTGGCGGTGATGGTCAGGGTGGTGGGGTTGGCCCCCTGCGCCGCCAGCCGCGCCATATGCGGGCCGATCTCGTTCGAGCGGCCCTCACAGATGTGGCGGACCAGCTCGTCCAGCCCCGCCTCGTGGCTGGCGGGCACGCAGGCCAGCAGGTCTTCCGGCGTGGCTGGCGCGGGGTCGCTCAGCTTGTAAAGGGAAAGCTTTTCAAGGGTTTGGGCGAAGTCGCCGGGGTCGAGCTCCCGGGCCAGGCTTTGCAGGTCGCGCAGGGTGTCGGGCGGCAGGTTTTGCAGCCCCTTGGCGGCCAGTTGCGCCTCGATCTCCGCGCGGGTCGGCGGGTCATCGTAAATGCCAATCGCCACCGTGTTGCGGCCGCTCTCGATCAGCTTGCGCAGGCTGGAGCGGGCGTTGAGCTGCCCCGCCGCGATCACCATCACCGCATCCCCTGCCTGCCAGTCTTCCAGCGCCGCTTTCACCGCTTTGGTGGTGGCATCGGTGGCTGACTCGATATGCACAACCCGCAGCCCGGGGAAGAAGCCGACCGCCTTGCAGGCATCCGCCAGCGCCGCCGGGTCTTTGCGCAGAATGGCGGCGTCCAGGCGGGTCAGGCGCATTTCCTCTTCGGCATTGGGGCCGGTGAGCGACTTGATAAGGCTTTGACGTTTAAGGGAAATCCGCATCGCATCGGGGCCAAACAGCAGAATGGCCGCCTTGGCCTTGTCGGGCTTTTCAAAGAAGCGGGCAGCGTCGCGGGCGTTCAGTTTCATGGGGGGAAACTCTCGGCGCTGGAGGCAATGCGGGTGGCGATCTGGTCGGCCAGCGCCACCGCCAGCCGCCGCTTGGCGTCGCGCTCGGAAATGAAAGTCGCGTAGGCGTTGGCGGTGGCGCTATAGGCGGTGAAGGCGCGCAGGCGGTCTTGCAGCACCACCTCGCCCCGCGCGATATGGGTGAGGGTGAAGCTGGCGATTCCGGTGAGATTATAGCGGGTAATGGCGTTATCCTGGGTGATGGCCAGCCCCTTGGACTGCACATCCAGCGTGACGTCAAGCTGGAAAACCGGGGCCTCTGCGCGGCCCAGCCGATTCTCTAATTGTTCATAGAATTCAAAGCTTAAGCGGTCATCCACCGCGCCAAGGGCGATTTTGCCGTGCAGGGCCTCGGCCGCCGAGCCTCGTCCATAAATCGGCCTGAACCCGCAGGCCGCGAGGGCAAGCGGGGCAAGCAAAACAAACCTTCGGCTATACGACGACATTCACAATCCTGCCCGGCACGACGATCAGCTTTTTCGGGGTGCGCCCGTCCAAAACCCTGATCACAGCATCGTGGCTGAGCGCCAGCTTTTCAACCTCTTCCCTGGGGGCGTCTTTGCTTACGCTGATTTCCGCCCGCCGTTTGCCGTTGATCTGGATCGGCAGGGTGATGGTCTCTTCCACCAGCATCGCCGGGTCCGCCTCGGGGAAGGGGGCCTGCGCCGCCAGCCCCGCCCCCCCGAGCCGTTCCCAGCATTCTTCGGCAAGGTGGGGGGTGATGGGCTGCATCAGCAGCGCCAGCGTGCGCATCGCCGTTTTCCGCTCGCCTTTGGATTTGGCAATGGCGGCGGTGAATTCGTAAAGCTTGGCAATGGATTTGTTAAAGGCAAAACCTTCATAGCCCTCGGTGACGTCGGCAATGGTGCGGTGCATGGCTTTGGTCAGGGCCACGTCCTCCCCGGAGCGCTCTTCCCCGGCCACCTCGACCGCCAGCCGCCAGACCCGTTGCAGGTGCTTCCATGCGGCTTCGGCCCCCGAGGTTGTCCACTCCACATCCCGCTCGGGGGGGCTGTCAGACAGCACAAACCAGCGCGAGGTATCGGCCCCGAATTGCTCGATTTGTTCAATGGGATCAATGACATTGAGCTTGGACTTGGACATTTTCACCGACGGGCCAACCGTGACCCTCTCCCCGGTTTCCCGCAGCTTATAGCCCGCGCCATCCGCCACAATCTCGTCGGGCGAATGCCACACATCGCGGCCCTTGTCGTCCTTGGTGGAATAGGTTTCGTGGCACACCATGCCCTGGTTAAACAGCGCATTGAACGGCTCGCGGCATTTCTCCGGCAGGTGGCCGGTTTTGACCATGGCCCGGGCAAAGAAGCGCGCGTAAAGCAGGTGCAGAATGGCGTGTTCGACCCCGCCGATATACTGATCCACATTCATCCAGTAATCGGCATCGGCCATGTGGGTGGGGGTGTCGGCCTCCGGCGCGGTGAAACGGGCGTAATACCAGCTCGAATCCACAAAGGTGTCCATGGTGTCGGTCTCGCGCAGGGCCTTGGCCCCACAGTTCGGGCAGGTGCAATTGCGCCATGTCGGGTGGCGGTCCAGCGGGTTGCCGGGGGAGTCAAAGCTCACATCCTCGGGCAGGGTGATCGGCAGGTTTTCCTTTTTCTCCGGCACCACACCGCAAGCCTCGCAATGCACCACAGGGATAGGGCAGCCCCAATAGCGCTGGCGGGAAATGCCCCAGTCGCGCAGGCGAAACACGGTTTTACCCTCGCCCGTGCCCGCCGCCTCAATCCGCCGGATCACCTCGGCCTTGGCCGATTCGATGTCCATACCGTTCAGGAACTCGGAGTTGATCAGGGTGCCCGCATCGGTAAACGCCTCGTTTTCCACGCTGAAATCTTTACCATCGGGCGAGACAACGGCGGTGACCTCCAGCCCGTATTTACGGGCAAAATCAAGGTCGCGCTGGTCATGGGCGGGGCAACCGAAAATCGCGCCGGTGCCGTAATCCATCAGGATGAAATTGGCGATGTAAACCGGCAATTCCTTTGTGGAATCAAAGGGGTGCACCACCTTAATGCCGGTATCAAAGCCCAGCTTCTCGGCCTTCTCCAAAGCCTCGGCAGAGGTGCCGGTGCGGCGGCATTCAGCGGTGAAGGCGGCGAGCGCGGGGTCACTTTCCAGCGCCTTGGCCAGCGGATGATCGGCCGACACGGCGGCAAAACTGGCGCCAAACAGGGTGTCGGGGCGGGTGGTGTAGACCTCCAGCGCCTCGAATCCTTCCGGCGCGCCCCTGGTGGCAAACCTGAATTGCAGCCCCCTGGATTTGCCAATCCAGTTGGCCTGCATCAGCTTCACCTTGTCGGGCCAGTTTTCCAAACCGTCGAGCGCAGCCAGAAGCTCATCGGCATAATCCGAAATTCTGAAGAACCACTGGGTCAGCTCTTTGCGCTCCACCGGCGCACCCGAGCGCCAGCCTTTGCCGTCGATCACCTGTTCATTGGCCAGCACCGTCATATCCACAGGGTCCCAGTTGACAGATGCATTCTTGCGATAGGCCAGCCCCGCCTCCAGCATATCCAGAAACAGCGCCTGTTGCTGGCCGTAATAGGCCGGGTCGCAGGTGGCGAATTCATGCGACCAGTCCAGCGAAAGCCCCAGCGCCGCAAACTGCCCTTTCATCTCCTCGATGTTCTTATAGGTCCAGGTGCCGGGGTGGGTGTTGTGCTTCATGGCGGCGTTTTCAGCGGGCATCCCGAAGGCATCCCAGCCCATGGGGTGAAAGACGTTGAAGCCCTTGGCGGCCTTGTAGCGGGCCACGAGGTCGCCCATCGTGTAGTTGCGCACATGGCCGATATGGAGCTTGCCGGAGGGGTAAGGAAACATCTCCAACACATAGTATTTGGGCCGCGACTCATCGCGCCTGGCCTTAAACACCTGTGCATCCCGCCACTTTTCTTGCCATTTCGGCTCGGTCACTTGGGCATTATAACGTGTCACTGGCTGGCTCCTCATTGCACTTTGCCTTGGTTTATCGGCTGATTTAAGCCGAAACAAGCGGATTCAAAGCGTGAGGGCGCGGAATGTGTGCCAAAAATGCAACGGCTTTAAAATCATTACCAATTCCGGTTCCGCCTTGCTTGACCTGTAAGCACAGATACGTGAATAAAGGCTTACTCCTGCTGGGCAATCCAGTTGAGGTTTTATTTTAACACAAACGAGGGAATAACGATGAAAAACGTTCTCTTTGCAACAACCGCTCTGGTTGCTATGGCTGGCGTAGCGTCGGCACAAGAAGTTTCTTTTTCCGGCTCTGCAACGGCCGGTTATAACGATGTGATCGAAGGCGGCCTGTTCTGGAACGCTGATCTCACTGTTAACGGGTCTGTTGACCTCGGCGATTCCGTGACAGCATCTGTCAAATGGAAATTCGTGAAATTTGACGACGCCGGCTTTACCTTCGGCACAGGTCTTATTCCAACTGTAACCGTTGCCTTTGACAACGGCTCCCTTTCTGCAAAATTGATTGCCGGTGACCAAAACGACAAGGGCGCCGCTGAAATGTGGTTCAAAAAGCTCTCCGGCATGGCAGCTGATGTGTCCAACTGGGACAACACAGCGACTGACTTCACTGCCGTTGTAGAGTTCGGCAACTTCGGTGTTGCAGCCACAACCAGCAACACTGCTGGCGGTGTTTCCTTTGGTGCCAAAGCCTCGCTCGGCTCCATTGATCTGGCTGCCGGTGTTGACACAGGTGCCGTTGGCCCTGCATTCGGCGTGAGCGCAGGCGCTACCTTCGGTTCTATGAAGGTTGAAGTTTCTTACGCAAAGGGCACAACCAAATATACTGCAAAAACCGGCGTTGACGCCAATGACGCAGATGCCACTGTTGGCGGCACAGATACGGTCGTAACCGGCCCAGAAACATCTATTGGTGTGAAAGTTGGGTATGATGTCAGTTCTTCCCTGAAGCTTGGTGCTTACTATGCAAGCAACTCGGTTCTTGGTGCTCAGTTTGGCGTTACCGCTGGCTACACGTCCGGGGCTCTTGGCATTGATGCTTACTTCAAGCGCTCCTCCGCCTACACGCTCACACCGGCCGGTGTTGATGTGGATGGCGACGGCTACTACACTGCCGCTGGCACAGCTGCTTTCGCAACCAGCAACTCTTACGGGGTTGACCTGTCTTACGACATCAGCGACAAGCTGAAAGCTTCTGCCGGTATTCAGATCGCCTCCAGCACGTCTTACTACGCAGGTGTTGAGTATACTGTGAACGACAACATCACAGCGACCGTTTCTTATGCAAACGCAAACAAAATCTCTGGCCCTGAGTTCAAGGACGGTATCTCTGCCTTCATCACTGCCAAATTCTAAGTTATCTTAGAAGAGCGTGAAACAATCGGGCGGGCCGCAAGGCTCGCCCTTTTTCTTTGGCTTGAAGGCAAGGCGGTTTGGCGCTAGGCATAGGGCGAAACGGAGGTTCTTATGCCCTTAGCCGATATTCAAAACCGTGTTAAAGCCGCCTGCCAAAAAGCGGGGCGAGGGCTGCAAGATGTGGAGCTGATTGCGGTGTCCAAGGTGCAGCCCAATGCGCGGGTGGAAGCGGTGCTGGATGCGGGCCAGCGGGTGTTTGGCGAAAACCGTGTGCAGGAAGCACAGGGGAAGTGGCCGGAGTTCAAGGCGCGGTTTGCAGGTGTCACGCTCCACCTGATCGGCCCGTTGCAAAGCAACAAGGTCAAGCCCGCGATGAGCCTGTTTGACGCCATCCACACGCTGGACCGCGAAAAGCTCGCCCGCCGGATTGCCGCCGAGGCCCAGGCGCGCGGGGCCTGCCCCGAACTGTTTGTGCAGGTCAACACCGGCGAGGAACCGCAAAAGGCGGGGGTTTTGCCCGCTGAGGTGGATGATTTTATCAAGACCTGCCAGGGGTTTGACCTGAAAATCAAAGGGCTGATGTGCATTCCGCCAGTTGGAGAAGAACCCAGCCTGCACTTCGCCCTGCTTGCCAAAATGGCCAAGCGCAACGGGCTAAGCGGGCTTTCCATGGGTATGAGCCGCGATTTCGAGAGCGCGATTGCGCTCGGAGCCACCCATGTGCGGGTTGGCTCGGCGATATTTGGTGAGCGGGTTATGGCTGCGGGATAGGAGCAGTCGCCGTGCAATGGGGCTGGCTCTGGTCGGAGAAACAGGCGCGCACGGCGCTTAAGTAGACCAGCGTTTCAGGGGCGCGCGCCTCTTGGCTTTCAGCCTGCGCCAGCAAGCCTTCGCCCGCCCCCGCCTCGCCGCCCAACAGCTTGATGAACGCGAGCAGCGCCAGCCGCGTGGCGGCCTCGTCCGGCGTTGCCGCGGGGCTTGGCGCAAGCTCCGACGCGAGTGCCGCCATATATTCGGGGTCTGCCGTAATCAGCGCTGGATCCTGCCACAGGCCCTGAAGCAAAAGCTGCGCGGGGAGGCTTTTATCCGGCCCGCTCAGGAATTTTTCCGTGATATAGGCCAGATAATAGGGCGAGAAATCCACATTGCTTTCATAGGATTCGCTTTGCATATACTGGGCCAGCAGGGGGAGTTCCTCGGTAGTAAAATCCCGATACATCGGCAGAAAGTTCTGCGGGCATTGCGGCATGGGCGCGGGCGGGCAGCCCAGCGGCATCAGCAGCATGGTGAGGCCCGAAGCCCCGTTGCATTGCGCCGTTGGAGCCTCGAAGTGTTCACCGCCAACGGGGCAAGTCAGGGTTTCGGCGCTGGCGGCGCCCGAGAGCACCACCAAGGCGAAAATAGCCTTTTTCAGCATCTTAAAAGTCCAGATTGGCCACGCTGAGGGCGTTTTCCTGAATGAACTCACGGCGCGGTTCCACCACGTCACCCATCAGCTTGGTGAAAATATCATCCGCTTGCGCCATGTCATTCACCTGCACTTGCAAAAGCGTGCGTGCCTCGGGGTCCAGCGTGGTTTCCCAAAGCTGGCCGGGGTTCATCTCGCCCAAGCCCTTATAACGCTGCATGGACAGGCCCTTTTCGCCCTCACGCATAACCGCCGCCAGCAGTTCCGAGGGTGCGTTGATCACCGTTTCATGGCCCTTGCGCACCAGCTTGGCGGTGGTTTTATAGACCTCCTGAAGGGTGCCTGTGAGCCGCGCCAGCTTGCGTGCCTCGGCGCTTCGCAGGGCGTGGCCATCCAGCACCTGCACCTCTTCCACCCCGCGCAGCACGCGGGAAAGACGAAGGCCGCCGTTTTGGGTGGGCCGCCCCTGCCAGCCGCGCTCGAACTCGGTGGACACCAGATCAAGCCGCGTGGCCACCGCATCGGCCGCGCCCTGTGGGTTGTCATCCAGCACCCCGTCCAAGAGCGCGCCGGCAATGGCGGTATGCTCCAGAATGCGGCGGTCATAATTGGTGGGGAAGGCGTTAAGGATGGTGCGGGTGAGGCGCGCCTCTTCCACAACCCGCCGCAAATCGGCCCCCGCGATTTTGGAGCCATCGCCCAGCACCAGCGTGGTGTCCTCCAGCCCCTGCCCGATCAGATAATCCTCCAGCGCCCCCTGATCCTTCAGATAAACCTCTGATTTCCCACGGGAAACCTTATAGAGCGGCGGCTGGGCGATATAGAGATACCCGCCCTCGATCAGCTCCGGCATTTGCCGGAAAAAGAAGGTGAGCAGCAGGGTGCGGATATGGGCGCCGTCCACATCCGCATCGGTCATGATGATCACCTTGTGGTAGCGCAGCTTGTCGATATTGAACTCGTCGCGCCCAATACCGGTGCCCAGCGCCGTGATCAGCGTGCCGATTTCCTGCGAGCCGAGCATGCGGTCAAACCGCGCCCGCTCGACGTTGAGGATTTTACCCTTGAGCGGCAACACCGCCTGATTATGCCTTGAGCGCCCCTGCTTGGCCGAGCCACCCGCCGAATCCCCCTCCACAAGGAAGATTTCGGATTTGGCCGGGTCCTTTTCCTGACAATCCGCCAGCTTGCCCGGCAGGGAAGACACATCATTCACCGATTTCCTGCGGGTCAGTTCCCGTGCCTTGCGGGCCGCATCCCGCGCCATGGCGGCTTCGATGATCTTGGAGACAATCACCTTGGCCTCGGCGGGGTGTTCCTCGAACCACTCGCCGAGCTTTTCGTTCATCAGGCTTTCCACCGCAGGGCGCACTTCGGAACTCACCAGTTTGTCTTTGGTCTGGGAGGAAAACTTCGGGTCCGGCACTTTTACCGACAGCACCGCCGTCAGCCCCTCGCGGGCATCGTCCCCCGTGAAAGTAATCTTTTCCTTCTTGGCAATGCCCTTGGAATTGGCATAGGCGTTGATGGTGCGGGTCAGCGCCCCCCTGAAGCCCGCCAAGTGCGCACCCCCGTCCCGCTGGGGGATGTTGTTGGTGAAGGGCAGCACGTTTTCGTGGTAGCTGTCGTTCCACCACATCGCCACTTCCACGGTAATGTCGTTGCTCTCGCCAATAATGTAAATCGGCTCCTCGAAAGCCGGGGTTTTGGAACGGTCCAGATAGCGCACAAATTCCTTCACGCCGCCCTCGTAGAACATCTCCACTTCCAGCGGCTCGGCGGGGCGCTCGTCCCGCAGGGTGATGCGCACGCCGGAGTTCAGAAAGGCCAGCTCGCGCAGGCGGTGCTCCAGGGTGGCAAACTTGTATTCACGGTCGGTGAAGGTGTCGGTCGACGCCATGAACCGCACCTCGGTGCCGGTTTCCTCGGTCTCGCCCACCACCTCAAGGTGCTTCACCGTCACCCCGTGCTCGAACCGCGCCACATGCTCCTTACCGTCACGCCAGATGCGCAGGTCGAGCCAGTCAGACAGCGCGTTCACCACCGAAACCCCGACCCCGTGCAAACCGCCCGAAACCTTATAGGAATTGCTGTCAAACTTGCCGCCCGCGTGCAGCTCGGTCATGATAACCTCGGCCGCCGAAACCCCCTCTTCCTCGTGGATGCCCACAGGGATGCCACGCCCGTTATCCTTCACCGAAACGCTCTCGTCGGCATGGATAACCACGGTGACGGTGTCGGCATGGCCTGCCAAGGCCTCGTCAATGCCGTTATCTACCACCTCATACACCATATGATGAAGGCCAGAGCCATCATCGGTATCGCCGATATACATGCCCGGGCGCTTGCGCACCGCCTCCAAGCCCTTGAGAACCTTGATAGAATCAGCGCCGTATTCGTCGGGCTGTTGTGCGTCGTCAGACATCTGGTGTATCCCTAAATTGTTGGCCACAATATATGGGATTTGCACGGGAATGTCACGCTTTTAACGGTGGAAAAAGCGGCTAAACGCCGAGCCATTGTCGGCCGTGGCAAGTGATGTTGCCAAGGGCATATCCGAGCCCATCCAGCGCCGCTTGCGAGGCTGCGCGCCGGGCTTCATAGGTGGCGGCAGGGGCGGTGCTGCGGGTGAGCACCGCAAGGGCGCTCACGCCATCTTCTTCCCCGCACCACAGGAAAAGCATCTGGTCATTTTGGTAGGGTTGCAGGTAAATCTGCCCAGTCTCGATGCAGTTTTCCAGCCCATAATCTATGGTTTCCACCCCCGACAGGCTGGCCACACCCATATTGCCATAGGTCCAAATCCCGCCGCATTGCAAACTGGGGTAAGTGACCACACCCTGCCCTTCGCCAAGGGTCACCTGCATAGCCCAGCTTGCCCCGTCCGACTGCACGCCGACGCCGCGCCAGTCTCCACCAAATGTGGATACGAACGGCGCGCCCGCCTTTGCGGCGCTGCAATACATCAGGATGATAACGAATATGCGAAACATGGATCGGCCTTTTCGCCAAGGCTAGCACACCCTGTGCCGCGGTCAAGCAACGAACCTTGCTTTATCGCGATAATTGCGCCTTCCACTCCCCTTCAGGTTTCATTTATTCTACTAAACTAGTTTAGTAGAAGAAGAGATGAGCATTTTAGTCGTTATTTATCAATATGTTATGAAGATTATCCGCGGCTGAGTAAATGCAATTTCTCGGCAAACCCGGCCAAAAATTCCAGTTGCCCCTCTGTCTCAATCCAGTTTTCGTTAGAAGCACGGACCTCGGCAATGGCGGTTTCTGCGCTTTTCCCCGCCCAGATCAGCATTGCGGCCAGCATAGTTCCTGTGCGCCCCTTTCCGGCCCGGCAGTGGAACACCGTCGCCTCCCCGCGTGCCGTATAGGCGGATGCCACCCCGCAAATCTCTGCGGCTTGCTGGAGACCTGGCGGCTGAAAATCAGGGATAGGGGCATAGAGCGAGCGCATGCCGTAACGGCCAATCAGCGCGGAGTCCGGCTGCCATTCGCGGGTGAGTGACACCAGCAGCCGCGTGCCGAGCTGTTGCAGGGCCTTGAGCGCCGCTTCATCGGGCTTCGGTGTGCCCCCCAGCAGGCCGGTGTGAAGCCAGCAAAACCCCTTTGGCACCGGGGCGA
>JALWPC010000613.1 GCA_026995265.1 Paracoccaceae bacterium | reverse complement strand
TCCGGCTGGACCTGTTCGGCGATGTGCTCGACGCCGCCCGCCGCTTTGACCCGGCCACCCAGCGCACCATTGAAAAAATCAAGCGTATCGAGCTGGCCCCCGTGTCCGAGGTCATTCTGGACGCCAAGAGCATCCAGCGCTTCCGCTCCAACTATCGCCACACATTCGGCGCGGCGGGGCGCGATGACCCGCTTTATGAAGCCGTGTCGGAAGGGCGCAAGCATCAGGGCATGGAACACTGGCTGCCGTTTTTTTATGACGGGCTGGAAACCCTGTTTGACTATTTGCAGGGCGCGCCGGTGGTGCTGGTCGAGCAGGTTTTGGCGCAGGCGGGCGCGCGCTGGGAGAGCGTGCAGGAGCAATACGAGACCCGCAAGGCAGCGATGGGGGAGAAATCCCGCCTGGCTTCGGTTTACAAGCCGGTGCCCCCGGCGCAGCTCTACCTGTCCCCCGAGGCCCTTGACGCCGCCCTGCAGGGGCGCCCCGTGCGGCAATTCTCTACCGGCCCCCAGCCCTCCGGCCCGGGGGTTGTGGATATGGGCGGGCGGGTCGGCCGCAATTTCTCACCGGAGCGCCAACAGGAAAATGTGAGCCTTTTCAGTGCATTGGCGGACCATATAAAGGCAAAGCTTAAAGAGGGGCAGGTGATTCTCACCAGCTATTCCGAGGGTGCGCGGGAACGTTTTGGCAGCCTGCTCACCGATGCAGGCATCAAGGGGTTCAAGGATATTCCCGGCTTTCAAGAGCGTGGCAAGGGCGCACTCAGCCTCGCCATCTGGGGGCTTGAGGCCGGGTTCGAGGCCGAGGGGCTGACGGTGATTTCCGAGCAGGATATTCTGGGTGACCGCCTGATCCGCCCCGCCCGCACCCGCCGCAAGGCCGAGAACTACCTGACCGAAGCGCAATCCCTGACCCCGGGCGACCTTGTGGTGCATATCGACCACGGCATCGGGCGGTATCGCGGGCTGGAGACCATCACCGCCGCGGGCGCGCCCCATGAGTGCATTGCGCTGGAATATGCGGGCAATTCAAAGCTTTATCTTCCGGTGGAAAACATCGAGCTGCTGTCGCGCTATGGCCACGAAGAGGGGATGCTGGACCGCCTTGGCGGCGGCGCATGGCAGGCCAAAAAGGCCAGGCTCAAGGAGCGCATCCGCGACATGGCCGACAAGCTGATTCGCGTTGCCGCCGAGCGGGCCTTGCGCAAGGGCAAGGTTTTCACCCCGCCCGAGGGGCTCTGGGCCGAGTTCTGCGCCCGCTTTCCCTATTCTGAGACCGACGACCAGCTCAACGCCATCGAAGACGTGCTCGCCGACCTTGCCAGCGGCCAGCCGATGGACCGCCTGATCTGCGGCGATGTGGGCTTTGGTAAAACCGAAGTCGCCATGCGGGCGGCCTTTGTAGCGGTGATGTCCGGCGTGCAGGTGGCGGTGATCGCCCCGACCACGCTTCTGGCCCGCCAGCACGCCCAGAGCTTTGCCGAGCGCTTCCGCGGGTTGCCCGTGCAGGTGCGGCAGATGTCGCGCTTTGTGGGTAGCAAAGAAATGGCGCGCACCCGCGAGGGGCTGGCGCGGGGCGAGGTGGATATTGTGGTGGGCACCCATGCGCTGCTGGCCAAAAACATCCGCTTTGCCAATCTCGGCATGATCGTCATCGACGAGGAGCAGAAATTCGGCGTGGCCCATAAAGAGCGGCTGAAAGCCCTGAAATCCGAGGTGCATGTGCTGACGCTTTCCGCCACCCCCATCCCCCGCACCCTGCAAATGGCGCTCTCGGGCGTGCGCGAGCTCAGCCTGATCGGCACGCCCCCCGTGGACCGCCTCGCCATTCGCACCTACGTGTCCGAGTTTGACCCGGTTACCATCCGCGAGGCGCTGCTGCGGGAATATTACCGTGGCGGCCAGAGCTTTTACGTGGTGCCGCGGGTGAAGGACATCGCCGAAATCGAGGATTTTCTGCGCGAGCAGGTGCCCGAGGTGCGCTTTACCATCGCCCACGGGCAAATGGCGGCGGGGGCGCTGGATGACACCATGAACGCCTTTTATGACGGCCAGTTTGACGTGCTGCTGGCCACCACCATTGTGGAGAGCGGCCTTGACATCCCCGCTGCCAACACCCTGATCGTGCACCGCGCCGACATGTTCGGCCTGGCCCAGCTTTACCAGATCAGGGGGCGGGTCGGGCGCTCCAAGATCCGCGCCTATGCCTATTTCACCACCAAACCGCGCAAGCCGCTCACCCCGCAAGCCGAGAAGCGCCTGAAGGTGCTCGGCGCGCTCGACAGCCTCGGTGCGGGCTTCACCATTGCCTCGCAAGACCTCGACATTCGCGGCGCGGGCAACATTCTGGGGGACGAGCAATCGGGGCAGGTGCGGGAGGTGGGCTATGAGCTTTACCAGGAGATGCTTGAAGAGGCGATTGCCAAGATGAAAGACGGCGGGCTTGAGGGGCTAACCGATGATGACCAATGGGCCCCGCAGATCAACCTTGGCGTGCCGGTGCTGATCCCCGAGGATTACGTCGCCGACTTAGACGTGCGCCTTGGCCTCTACCGAAGGTTGTCGGCGCTTGGCTCCAAGGTGGAGATGGAGGGCTTCGCCGCCGAGCTGATCGACCGGTTCGGCAAGCTGCCGCGCGAGGTTACCACCCTGATGAACATCGTGCGGATCAAAACCGCCTGCCGCAAGGCCGGAATCGCCAAGCTTGACGGAGGCCCCAAGGGCGCGACCATCCAGTTTCACAAGGATAAATTCGCCAATCCGGCGGGGCTGGTCGAGTTCATCCACGCCCAGAACGGCCATGCCAAGGTGCGGGA
>JALWPC010000612.1 GCA_026995265.1 Paracoccaceae bacterium | reverse complement strand
CTTTGTTTCAGTTTGCGCGGAAATGCCCTAAGAAATGTTTCATTTTCTGGCGCGCGTGAATTGACAACCGCATTTTTCGCGCCTATTAAGCCAATTCTGAATTTTAGGCGCGGGCGCAAGGCTCGAATCGCCCCTCGCAGGAGCATTGATATGAAACGCACATACCAGCCGAGCAACCTTGTTCGTAAACGCCGCCACGGCTTCAGGGCGCGCATGGCCACCAAGAACGGCCGCAAGATCCTGAACCGTCGCCGTAACCAAGGCCGGAAATCCCTGTCGGCTTAAGGCCAAAGGCTTTTTACATGACACCGCCGGAGACGCAAGCGAGGCCCAAAGATGGGGAGCGCGCCGCGCCTCCGGCGGTTTCGTTATGCGTGATTAAAAAGCGCGGAGACTTTCTGAAGGCCGCCCGGGCGCGCCGCATCGCCATGCCGGGCTTTGTGCTGCAAGCCCGCGCACGGGAAGGGGCGGGCATCCGTGTTGGCTATACCTGCACCAAAAAGCTGGGCGATGCCGTGGCCCGCAACCGCGCCAAGCGCCGCCTGCGGGAGATCGCGCGGGCGGTCTTGCCCAAGCATGGCAAAACGGGCTATGATTACGTGCTGATAGGCCGCCGGCTTGAAACCGCCACCCGCCCCTATCACCTATTGCTGGCAGAGCTTGAAAAAGCCCTGCACAAACTGCACCAACCAAGGCCAAAGACATGACCCCGCTTGCCTTTATCGTATCGCTTCCCGTGCGCGCCTACCGGCTGATCGGCAGCCCGTGGGTGGGCCATGGCTGCCGCTATCAGCCCACGTGCTCGGCCTATGCCATGGAAGCGCTGGAAAAGCACGGCGCGATCAAGGGTAGCCTGATGGCGGCCAGGCGGGTGGGGCGCTGTCACCCGCTGGGCAGCAGCGGCTATGACCCTGTGCCCGATAAATGCGACCACAAACATTGAGGTTCTCATGCTGAAATCCATCATCACCGCCCCCGGCCGCGCCCTGATCAAGCGCTTCCCTGACCTTGGCCCCGAAGAAACCCGCCTGCTGCATAATATGGCCAATTATATCGTGTGGCTTACGTTGTTTGTGGGCGCGCTTATTGCCGTGGTTATCAAGTACCCGCCAATCTGACATCCTGCTTTTTAACACTCCGTATGCGCGGTGCACAGGTTGAACCCTATTCATCAACCTGCTGAAAACAGGACTCCAATATAACTACATTCCTAGGTATGTAGTTATATTGAAGGCATGTAATGTCTAGTAATAACAATATCTTGGGCGTTTTTGCTTTGGATAAAGTAAATGCAACCCGCTCGCACGCCTGAGGTGCCCCCTTGCGCCAGTCCTCCAGAATGCGTATCTGCCACCCATGCAGACCGAACCCGACGACATTCACCCGATCTTTTACGGTGCGCCCACCTCCACTAGCTTTAAGAAGCTGCGCAAGCGGATCATCCGGCAGGTGCGTGAGGCGGTGGAAACCTATGGCATGGTGGAGCGCGGGGCGAAGTGGATGGTGTGCCTTTCCGGCGGCAAGGACAGCTACACCCTCTTGGCGGCGCTCCTTGAGCTGAAGTGGCGCGGGCTGCTGCCAGTGGAGCTTTTGGCGGTGAACCTTGATCAGGGGCAGCCGGGGTTTCCGGCCACGGTGCTGCCGGAATTTCTGGAAAAAATCGGCGTCCCGCACCGGATCGAGTATCAGGATACCTATTCGGTTGTGGTGGATAAAGTGCCGGATACCAAGACCTTTTGCGCCCTGTGTTCGCGGCTTCGGCGGGGGCATCTTTACCGGATCGCGCGGGAAGAGGGCTGCTCGGCGGTGGTGCTGGGGCACCATCGGGATGACGCGCTGGAGACGTTTTTTATGAACCTTTTCCATGGCGGCAAGCTCGCTGCCATGCCCGGCAAGCTCTTGAATGACGAGCAGGACCTTTACGTGCTGCGCCCGCTGATCAACGTGGCGGAAGCAGATTGCGAGAAGTTCGCCGCGGCGATGGGGTATCCGATCATTCCGTGCGATCTGTGCGGCGCGCAAGACGGGCTCCAGCGCCAGCAGATCAAGCGGCTGCTGGATGGGTGGGAACAAAACAGCCCCGGGCGGCGCAACGTGATTTTCAAGGCGCTCACCAATGGCAACCCCAGCCATTTGCTCGACCCGAAGATGTTTGACTTCACATCCCTGCAACGAATCGCCCCAACTGCCCCCGAACCGCCCGAAAACCCTTGACCTTTGGCGCGCAAGCCTGTTGAACCCGAACTGACGATTTTTTGACCGCGAGGCGGAGTGTTTCCGATGGAAGACGACAATAACAAGAATATGATTCTGGCGATTGCGCTGAGCATGGCCGTCATCTTTGGCTGGCAGGTATTCTTTGCGCCCGAGCCTGCCACCGATCTTGGCAACCAGCTCGAGGCCTTGCCCGAGGGCACGTTGACGCCGCCTGTGGCCGCCGATGGCTCCACCACGCCGCCCAACGTGGCGGACGGGGCAGCGGCCACCCCTGCCAGCACCGAAAGCACTGCGGTGGTGGATGCGGCGCGGGTGGACATTCGCACCCCCAAGCTTTCCGGCAGCATTTCTTTGCAAGGCGGGCGGATAGATGACCTGCATTTGCTGGATTATAATGTCAATCTTGGTGATGACAGCGAAAAGGTGCAGCTTTTGGCCCCCGTGGGCGCAGACGAACCGTTTTACGCGGTCTGGGGCTGGGCGGGCACGGCGGCGGGCAACGGCGGCGGCACCCCGAACGCCAACACCGTTTGGGAGGTTGAAAGCGGCGATGTGCTCACCGAAACCACTCCTATTACCCTGAAATGGGATAACGGCGC
>JALWPC010000611.1 GCA_026995265.1 Paracoccaceae bacterium | reverse complement strand
TTTCGGCACCGCATAGCGCGGGGTCTGGCGCTTTGTTTTGGTCAAGGATTATCGCCCAGCCGTTGGACAAGGTGGCGCGGGTGATGCGGTTTTCTGTGGCGATGCCTAAGCGGGCGAAGGCTTGTTTTTGCGTTGCTGGGTCGCCATCATTTTCCAACCAGATACGGGCCGCAAAACCATAGGCGGTGGCCATGTTGAGCGCGCGGCCGTGCGGGGTGCGCAGGCCGATGAGGGCGGCATTTTGGTTGACCAGCACCATTGGGCGCGGGCTTTGGGCCCAGAGGGTCAGGGCGACGGCGAAAAGGGCGAGCCCGAGGGCGCGGGCGCGGCCTAAAAGCAGGAACAGCAGGCAGCCGGACAGGCCGATGAGCGGCAGGACGATTTTCGGGCCGGTGGGAACCATGGTAACCGCGTTGTCTATTTCGGAGAAATAGGCGGCGACGGCCAGAATCCAGCCGATGCCTTTGCCCATGAGCCAGAAGGCGAAGCCACCGAGGCCGAACGGGCTGAGAAACAGGGCTAAAACGGCGGCAGGCATGATGACAAGTCCCATGAGGGGCACCGAAAGCAGGTTGGCGATAAGGCCGAAATTGGAGATCTGGTTGAAGTGGAAGGCGGCGATGGGGGCGGTGGCGAGGCCTGCCGTGGCGGAGGTGATCAGCAGGGTCAGCGCGGGCATTAGGCGTTTGGGCAGGTGCTCGCGGAGCCAGTTCCACCAACGGGCGGTGCGCAGCATCTCGAACACGCCGACAAGGGCGGTGGTGGCGGCAAAGGACATCTGGAAGCCGGCCTCTGTTAGGGATTCGGGGCGCATCAGCAGCACAAGCAGCGCGGCCAGCGCCACGGCGCGCAGAGAAAAGGCGGGGCGGTCCAGCAGCACGGCGAACAGCACCACGGCCACCATGATGAAGGCGCGCTGGGTGGCGACGTTGCCGCCGGAGAGAAACAGATAGGCAAAGCCCGCCGCCAGCGCCACCACCGCGCCGATTTTTTTGACCGGAACGCGCAGGGCCACCCTTGGCCACAGCGCCAGCCCGTGGCGGACCAGCAAAAACACAAAGCCGGTGAGCAGCCCCATATGCAGGCCGGAAATCGCCAGCAGGTGCGCGAGGTTGGAATCCCGCAGGGTTTGCAGAACGTCACCGTCTATCCGGCTGCGGTCTCCGGTGATGATGGCGGCGGCGAAGGCGCCGTTCTGGCCACCGATGGCCCCGGCCACGCGGGTGGCCAGCGCGCGGCGAACGCGGCTGAGCCACAACCCCTTACCCGCATCCGCGTAAGGGCGCATCTGCACTACGGGATTGCGCGAATAGCCGACCGCCCCCAGCCGGTCAAACCACGCATAGCGGCGGAAATCAAAGCCGCCGGGCTCCACGGGGCCACCGGGCGGCGAGAGGTTTCCGACCAGCGCCACGCGGTCGCCCAAGGCCAACTCGGGGGCAAAACCGAAAAGCGATATGCGGATCCTGGCCGGGGTATTGCGCACGCGCTCCAGCCGCACACGGTCCAGCGTCAGGCGCAGGGCCTTGCTGGCGGAGCGGTCTATCGCCACCACCCTGCCCTCAATCGGGCCGTAATAGCGGAAATCAAGGATGGGCGCGGCGACGCTGGCACTGCGGTAAACCGCTGCGAGGTAACCCAAATTTAGGAAAAGCAGGGTAAGGAAAAGCAACCGCACCAGCCCCGAGGCCCACAATCCAAGCCCCAGCCACACAACCGCCGCCGCGCCAAGCGCCCAGCCCGCCCAAAGGGGCGGCTCGAAGGGCAGGCCGAAATAGGCGCCGACCCCGCCAGCCAGCGCCACCGGAGACCAGAGCATCATATTTTGCCGCTGGGATTCCAGCCATTGCACGCCTTGTTCTCCCCCGCGCCATACCCTAAAACCACAGCATCACCCTGTTATGGTTTCTGAAAGGTTAACAAATGACTGCTAAGAGCGTCGTCACCCGCTTTGCGCCCTCCCCGACCGGCTTTTTGCACATTGGCGGGGCACGCACGGCGCTGTTCAACTGGCTGTTTGCCCGCCATCATGGCGGCAAATTCCTGCTGCGAATCGAGGATACGGACCGCGCGCGCTCTACCTCCGAGGCCACCGAGGCGATTTTTGCGGGGATGAAATGGCTTGGGTTGGACTGGGATGGCGCGGCGGTCAGCCAGTTCGCGCGGGCCGCGCGGCACCAGGAGGTGGCGCAGGCGATGCTCGATGCGGGCACGGCCTATAAGTGCTACGCCACCAAAGAGGAGATCGAGGATTTCCGCGCCCGCGCCAAGGCCGAGAAACGCTCGACGGTGTTCAAAAGCCCGTGGCGGGAGGCCACCGAGGCCCCCGACCGGCCCTATGTGGTGCGCCTCAAGGCTCCCGAAAGCGGGGAAACCGTGGTGCAGGACGAGGTGCAAGGCAAAGTGACCTGGAAGAACGACACGCTGGATGACCTGATCCTGCTGCGCTCGGATGGCACGCCCACCTATATGCTCGCCGTGGTGGTGGATGACCATGATATGGGCGTAACTCACGTCATTCGTGGCGATGACCACCTCACCAACGCCGCCCGCCAGACGCTGATTTATCAGGGCATGGGCTGGGATGTGCCGGTGTTTGCCCATATCCCGCTGATCCACGGGCCCGATGGCAAGAAGCTTTCCAAGCGCCACGGGGCGCTCGGGGTGGAGGAATACCGCGATATGGGCTACCTTGCGGCGGCGATGCGCAACTATCTGGCGCGGCTGGGCTGGTCTCATGGCAATGACGAGTTTTTCACCACCGAACAGGCGATTGAGTGGTTCACCCTGAAAACCATCGGCAAGGCTCCGGCGCGGTTTG
>JALWPC010000610.1 GCA_026995265.1 Paracoccaceae bacterium | reverse complement strand
GCCTGGCGGCGCGGGATGAAGGAGATGGACCTGATTCTCGGGACGTTTGTAAATGAGCAGGCGGCGGGGATGAGCGCGGCGGAGCTGGACGCGCTGGAGGCGTTAATGGCTGAAAATGACGCCGATATTTACCCCTGGTTTACTGATCAGGCCCCGGTGCCGCCCGAACATGCAGCCATTTTGCAGAAAATAAAGGGCGACGTAAAATTATGTTGAATTTTCACGGGTTTTAACGCGTTATTTGGACTTAGTGCGCCATGGTGGCTCCAGATCAGGAATTTGGAGGACAAGCCATGGCACAGACAGCACTGAAACCAGAGCCGCAAGAGAGCACGGATGCGGTGGCCTATCTTGGCGGCTACATGGAGCATTTGGCGCTGATCGAGCGGCTGCACAGGCTGTTGTTGGACGTGGTCAAAGACGAGTTCGAGCGGCTCGGGATCATTGACATCAACTCGGTGCAGGCATTGCTTCTGTTCAATATAGGTGAAAACGAGGTGACGGCGGGCGAGCTGAAATCTCGGGGTTATTATCAGGGGTCGAACGTGAGTTATAACCTGAAAAAGCTGGTGCAGGCGGGCTATATGCATCACCAGAAATGCTCGGTGGACCGGCGGGCCGTGCGGGTGAAACTCACCGAAAAGGGCCGCGATGTGCGCATGACGGTGGCGCAGCTTTTTGCCCGCCACGCCAGCCTGTTGCAGAAAAAAGACATTCTGGACGGGGAAGACTTGGGCGACATGAACACGGCAATGAAGCGGATGGAGCGGTTCTGGACTGATCAGATTCGTTTTATTTACTGACAGACCTCCGATTTTAGCAATGCATTTTCGAATCTTGCGAATCTATATGCCCGCATAAGGCGATGGCGCCGCGCCAACTGTTGCACTTGAGGCAAGGTCGCGTCCGCGCCGCCCTCGACCTTTCGCGCGTGTTGCAAAATCTGCCAGGGGTTTGCCCCTCTTTATTGCTTCGCTCAATTCACCCCAGAGTATAGCTTAACAACTTTTATTTGATCCCGGTTTCGACCAGCCCGTCTTGAAACAGCCGAAGGGGTCGGGGTGCCTTGGCCTGTTTGGGCGTTTGCGCCTGCCGATACGCCGGGCGTGCTGATACATGCCCCCCCTGTAGACATGTCAAATAAGACATGTCTACAGGGGCATGTATTGATTGACCCGTTGCCATACTTAAAACGTTTCGGCCCTATATTTAGGCACAAATCATAGAGTCGAAACGCTGGTGCTTTCAGCGCGATACTTACAGGCAGGACCGCCTGAACCAGCTGCTTTCCGGTGCTTAAAGCACCGGAACCGCGCCTCGCCTTCGGCTCGGCGGGGCGGCGCGTCAAGGCCTGGTTTGCCTGGCGAGATTGCACCCGCGCCGCGCTGCGAATTTGGCGTTTGTGGCAGGTGTTTCCTGGGGCGAATGTGCGGAACCGTCCTGACTCAGAACAGGGAAATCGACGCGGGGGCCAGGCGCACATCAGAACCGGGTTCAAAATTGAGTCGTCAGGCTATACCCATCTGCGCTGGCCACAGGTACAAATGTTGCAGCGCGGCGCGGGCGAAATCTCGCAAAGACGGGCAATGCTTAACGCGCCGCCACGGCTGCGGCGTGTTCTTCGTTGGCATTGGCGGGGAAGTGCGGTAAAGCTAGCGCAAATATGGAGGGCTGGATGCCGGGTAATCCTTTTGCGGGCGATATTTCCCCGATTGACGATATCATTGCCGACGCCAAGGCTGGGCGGATGTTTATTCTGGTGGACCATGAGGACCGCGAGAATGAGGGGGACCTGGTGATCCCCGCCGAGATGGCCGATGACAAGGCCATCAACTTTATGGCCACCCACGGGCGCGGGTTGATCTGCCTGACGATGACGGGCGAACAGGTGGAACGGCTCGGGGTGCCGATGATGGCATCGAACAATTCCTCGCGCCATGAAACCCCGTTTACGGTGTCGATCGAGGCCGCCGAGGGGGTGACGACGGGCATTTCCGCGCAGGATCGCGCGGTAACGGTGGCGGCGGCGATCAACCCGCAGGTGCGCCCATCCGATATTGCCACGCCGGGGCACGTGTTCCCTTTGCGGGCGCGCGAGGGGGGCGTGCTGGTGCGGGCAGGGCATACCGAGGCCGCGACTGATATTGCTAGGCTGGCGGGGCTGAACCCCTCGGGCGTGATTTGCGAGATTATGAACGAAGACGGGACGATGGCGCGGTTGCCGGACCTGATCAAGTTTTCCAAGAAGCACGGGCTGAAAATTGGGACGATTTCGGACCTGATTGCGTATCGGTTGCGCAATGATGAACTGGTGGTGGAAACGAGCAGCCGCGAGGTGGAGTCGGAGTTTGGCGGCACGTGGACGCTGCGGGTGTTTAAGGATACGCTGAAGGATGTGGAGCATCTGGTGCTGAGCAAGGGCGAGCTTTCCGGCGCACCGGTGATGGTGCGGATGCATGCCGCCAGCCCCTGCATAGACATGCTCGGGCTGGTGCCCGGCAAGAGCGGCGAGTTGCAGGCGGCAATGCGGATGATTGCCGCCGAGGGGCGCGGGGCTGTGGTTTTGCTGCGCGACATGATGCCGAGCATCGGGCTTAACGCGCCCAGGGAGCGCAAGCTGAAGCAATACGGCCTGGGGGCGCAGATATTGGCGGCACTGGGCCTGCATGAGCTGATTTTGCTGAGCAATTCGCCGGAGCCGAATGTGGTCGGGCTGGATGGCTATGGGCTGAGCATCGTTGAAACGCGCCGCATCGAGGGGGTTTGAATGGCGGTAGAGCATGATGTAATGGCGGCCCCGAGCTTTGCCGAGCCGACACGGGTTTTGATTG
>JALWPC010000609.1 GCA_026995265.1 Paracoccaceae bacterium | reverse complement strand
CGTCCTTGGGATCGAGCACCTTGCCCTGAATGCCGTTCAGCAGGTGATACTCGAACGTGGCCTCGGCATCGGTGCGCAACCGACGCAGACGGCGGGCGACCTCGGCCTGAATCTGCTGGGTCTCGCTATCGGTGCCAAAGGCGCGAATGCCCTGGATTTCCGAGGCCCAGAGCACGTCCTGCTTCTTGAACTGGCGGCACACAAACGCCCGCACGTCACGCCGTTCGGGCACTTGCTGGTCGTATGCCGAGCCACGTTCGGAGAACGGGATCAGCGACAGTGTGCCGTCTCGGGACTCAATGACGACGGTGCGGGAGCGCACGCCACGATCGGAAAACAGGCCGGAGCCCGAGAGGGTTGCGGGCTTGAACGGGATGTTTTCCAGCGCGCGGGTGAGCTCGATCACCGAAAAAGCATCGGTCTCGAAGATATACTTAATATACTACTATTTTTACTATACTACTTGACTTGAGCGTTTTTAGATTGCATATATCGCACACGCCCCCTTGAATTTCCGCTACCCGAAAGGAAACACCATGAGCACACTTCGCACTATCGAGATTGATTTTGACATTCACCAGATGATCGAACTTGAACGGAAAGGCTTTGAGGAGCCGGAATACCTTGCCTTACGGCGATTACTGAAGCTGCCTAATTCAGAGACCTCCACAGAACCGTCCCCTTCCATTGAGACGGCCAGCGGTCGCCCTTGGTCCGGCAAAGGAGTAGAATTGCCTCACGGCACCGAATTGCGAATGGAGTATAACGGTCAGGTTTTTCGCGGTTTTATTGAAAACGGAGTGTGGGTGGTTGAAGGCCATCGTGCTAAAAGCCCGTCGGATGCTGCAGGAAGCGCTGCCATGACAAAAAGTGGGACGCGCCCAAGCCTGAACGGATGGATTTATTGGGAAGTAAAGCGCCCGAATGACGCCAACTGGCGGACGCTGAAAAGTCTGCGCCCTAAATAGCACATCAACATCCTCAGAGCACATTGAGAGAACAGTTTGGAGTTTGAAAAATGAGAAAGCACTACCGAGATTGCATTGGAATCTGTAAAGCTGCGGGCTTGACCGTGACGGGTTCCGAAAATCATAGGCGACATTTTCGCGTTAACTGCGAGGAAGGCTTGCTGACATTCCCGTCAACGCCCAGTGATAAACGGTGGCGCAACAACATGAGGAGTGAAGCAAGGCGGCTCTCGCGCTAGGCGTTTCCGTTGGTGTGTTTTGAAATCGGCTCACATCAAAGCTGGCAGCCATTTTCACCGGTTCGGCCACGGTATCGGCAAAGCCCATGTCCAGCGCCTCGGCCGCATCCAGCCAGGTTTCTTTGGCCATCAGCTTCGCGATGTCCTTTTCCGCCTTGCCTGATTTCGCCGCGTAACCCCGCAGCAGGCTGGCTCCGATCTTGTCGAGCGCTTCGGCCATGGACCGCATGTCGGCGGATGTGCCCATCACCATGCCGGACGGGTCATGAATCATCAGAAAGGCGTTTTCCGGCATGATGATCTCGTCCCCTGCCATGGCAATGTAGGAGGCGGCCGAGGCGGCAATTCCGTCGATAGAAACGGTGACCGTGCCCGCGTGGCGTTGCAGGGCATTGTAGATCGCCACGGCATCAAAGACCGAACCGCCCGGGCTGTTGAGCCGCATTGTCAGCGGGGCCGTGTCCGGCAACTTGCCGAGGTCGGCCAGAAACGTCTTGGCCGAGACGCCATAGGCACCGATTTCATCATAGATCGAGATTTCCGCGCCCTCATCGAGCGCGCAGATCGAATACCAGTTTTTCATGGTGGTTCCTTTGCTACTTTTGCTGTTCTTCAGGGTCGGCCGGTTTCACGGGCGTGGCCCGCGCCCCCTGGGTTTCGCCGGGGCTGGTGCTGTAATGGAGGCCGAGAGCTACGGCGCGCTCCGCGTCCGCGGCATTCTCGCGGTCGATTTCCTCGATGTCGTAGCCGGTGGCCTCGACCGCCTTGCGCCGCGACATCAGACCGGCTTCGATCCCCAAGAGTTGCGCCTGAATGTCTTTCAGCGGATCGACCCAATCCCAGCGTGGCGGGATCCAGTGCACCGGTTTGGCCTTGGCCATGTCCGGCAGATCGAGCGCGCCCGACAGGGCCGCCGTTTCCAGCCAGCGTTGCCAGACTGGGCGACAGAACTGGTGTGCCATGACCCCATGCTGCAATTGCCCGATCCGGCGGCGGAACTCGACCAATTCGGCCCGCAGGCTCGAATAATTGGCCTGGCGCACATCGCCGGTAACCAAATGATAGGGCAGACCAAGCGAGGCCGAGATCGCCAGCAGGGTGCGATACTGGAACGCCTCGTAGCCACCGCCGACATCGGCGGGACTGGAGAACTTGATATCTTCGCCGGGCAGCAGCACCTGCAGGGTGCCGGGCTCCAGACTGGCGATGCCAATCCCTTCGCCTGTATCTTCCACTTCCCCCATTAGCGCTTCTTCGGGCGCATTCTTGGTGATGAAGCCCGCGAACATGGCGGCGGTTTTCTTGCGGTCGAGCTCGGCGTCATCGTATTGATCGAGCAGAAACAGCCGCACCATGGCCGGAGCCACATGCGGCAGCCCCCGGATCTGGCCCGCATCGATGGGGCGGTAGATGTGCAGCACGTCCTCGGCGGGTACGCGGGTGGTTTCCGGTATTGCGGAACTGCGATCGGTGCTGTCACCGGGGTGACGGCGGCGGAAGTGATAGGCGACGCGCCGCCCGATCAGATCGAACTCGATACCGCAGCGGATGCGGTTACCACCCGGCGCAGTTTCGGTCTTTTCAAACGGCAGCATTTCCGATTGCAGAAGCTGCAACTGCATCGGCACCAGCAAGCCGTCCTCGGCCCGACGTGGCCGGATGCGCACAAAGCATTCGCCAGCCACGAACATCTCACGGGCAATCATCGCCTGCAGCCCATAGAAATCGGTCAGCCCGTCGGCGTCCGCCTGATCGGTCCAGGCCAGCCACAGACGTTGAACCCGGTCGCGCAATTCGCCATCCTCGATCAACGACGAGGGTTTGATCCCGTCGCCGACCAGATTGGCAGCGTAGGCCTCACAGGCATTGGCGGCGTAGCCATTAGTGACGACCAACTCGCGCGACCGCGCCAGCAGGCGCGGCCCGCCCGAAGCCACCAGCGAGTTGATGTTTTCCAAAGGCGGCTGCCAGCCCCGCAGTCGACGGCGAGACATCGCCCCTTCGAGGCGGGCACGCACGCCGCTTGGGCCGCCGGTAGGTTGGCGGCGAAGCATGTCAAACAGGCCCATTACAATCCCTTGGTCGTGGTCACGCGCACCTGCCGGATCACCCGACGGCCCTCGAGCGTGGCAATCTCGCGATTCAGCACATCGATGGCGCGGTCGATTTCCGCAAGGCTGCGATATTCCACCGTCTTGCCGTCGTAGCTGACCCGGGCCACGCCGCTGGAACGCGAGGCCGCCAACGCCTCGCGTCGGGTTTGCAGTTCTGCCAGTGTGGCCACATTCACCTCATGTAATTCGAGCGCACGGAATGGCGCTGGTTTGCCGGGCGGGTGGTGCGACCACTGCGACTTTGCCGTGCGGCGTTCACCGCGCCGGTGCCGATCTCGGCACCGGGAGCCGCCACCTGCCGCTCCAGCTCATCCCATTGTTTGTCCGACCAGCGGTCGGCTCCGAGGATCCACGCCGCAGCACGGGCATAAACCCGGCAATCGAGCGCCTCGTTGCGTTCGCGCAGTTTCTGCCATTCCAGCCGGGCAAAGCCGCGCTTGTTGCGCACGGTTACCAATTGCTCGGCGACCAACTGCTTCAACCATTCGCTGTCGATCCAGCCCGGCAGGTGCAGGGTTCCGGGCGGATAATCCGTTCCGGCTGCCAGTTCCTCGGGCGTTGGCCGCTCCAGCCGCAAGAACCGGTAGGTCTCGGACTTGAAGGTCGAGACCGCCACCGTCCATAGCCGCGCGCCGCGACGCAGGCGTTTGCCCGCGATAGTCGCATCAACAAAGGTTGGCCCCGACACAGGGCTGGCCCGATTGAACCCTTCCACACCCTTCACCTGAGCCACCTGGCCAAAGCCGACCTTGCGCGCCCAGCCATACACAGCCGGGGTTTCATAGCCTGTATCGATCGCCAGCCTCGCGATGGTCATCTGGCGGCCATTGGCATGTTGCCATGTCCGGCCAAGTAGGTCGGTGAGGCCATTCCAGCAGGCTTCCGAGCCCGGACCGCCCTCGATGACAATGTGATCAATCAGCCAGCTTTCCAGCCCGCGGCCCCAGGCCCAGACATCAACCTCGATCCGGTCCTTTTGCACATCCGCACCTGCCGTCAGGAACAGAGCATTCGTGGGCACCTCTCCCGCGGCCCAGTCTTCCTTGCGGTCCAGCAGCCGCTGCCAGTCCGGTGCTTCGCCGCTCTCCACCCAGGTTTCCCCGAGGATGGTGTTCTTGAAGGCGCGAATGGCATCATCGGACCCCTGCGCTGCCTCCCAGCTGCGCGCAATCCGTTCCCAGCTCAGCCAGCCAACCGGCGAGTAAAGCGCCGAGAGGTGATACCCAACCGTGGTCGGGTCTTCACTTTCCGCTGTCGCCTGCCATTCGCCTGCTTCCAGCATCGCCGTCTTGTGATGCTCGGCAATCGGTTGTTCGCAGGCTTCGCAATGATAGGCCGCTGTTTCGGGCTGCTCTTTATTCCAACGCAGCCGCTCGAACTTCAGCCATTGCCGCGCGCCGCAATGCGGGCACGGCACAAAATACCGCCTCTGGTCCGAGGCCTCGAATTCCCTCTCGATCCGGCTCACCCCTTTTACCGTTGGCGTTGACACCAGAAACACCTTGCGCCGATGGGCGAATGTCAAAGACCGTGCCTCGGCCAAGCTGACCGGATCACCTTCCTCGTCGGCCGAAGCCGGATAGGCGTCGACCTCGTCGAGAAAGATGTAGCGCGCCGGAGTCGAGCGCAGGCCCACGGCCGAGTTCGCCCCGGTCATGATCAGAATGCCGCCCGCAAACTCTTTTGACAGCATAGTGTTGCCTGAATCCCGCGCCCGGGACGGTCGCACCCGTTCACGCAAGGACGCGCTTTCCTCGATCAGCGGATCGATGCGCTGGCGTGAGTTCCGTTTTGCCAGTTCCACGGTCGGCTGTACCGCCAACATCGGGCCCGGCGCATGCGCAATCACGAATCCAATCATGTTATTGCCCGCTTCGGTCGCGCCCACCTGTGCGGCCTTCATGAACACCACCCGCTGGGCCACATGCCTGGGGCTCAGCGCATCCATGATCTCGCGCATGTAGGGCGTGCGGCTGGTGCGATAGCGCCCGGGTTCGGCCGAAGCGCGCGAAGCCAGCATCCGGTATCGATCGGCCCACTCGGACACCGTCAGATCGGCATCGGGTTGCAGCCCTTCCGCCCAGGCACGGCGCAGATCATCGTGTCCGTCGAATTCCCCGATGTCTGATGCGGTTTCAGGTGAGATCGAACCGGACATGTGCACCAAGCTCTTCCAGCTGGGCACGCACATGGGTCTCGAGGATTTTCTGCATCAGGCTTGTCTCCAGTGTTACGTCCTGCCCGGCCTCGGATAACGCCGCCGACAATTCCGCCGCCGTCAACGCCGCCGCCCGTGCGGGCCAGTTGATCCAGGCATCGCGTTCCTCGCGGGCCAGCCGGAACACCAGTGCCTTGGCGCGGGCCTTGTCCACCAGCTCGCCCTTCATCTTTTGCAGCTTCAACCGCCGCTCCTGGGTCTTCAAAACCTCGTTGGCGGTCTTGGCCTGCAGGAATGTGGTGTTGCCGCCGGTGGCCGGAGCCCGCATGCCCTGTTCGCGTAAGGTTTGGCCCACAGCCGAAATGGCCGCATCGGGTACCGGCTTCAGTTTTTCCTTTGCGGTGCCGCGCTGTTTTGACGGATCGGTCATCGCCGCCCGCTTCCGGTCCGAGGCCGCCGCGTCGATCGAGCCATCGCCGAACAACACCAGCCGTCCCGCCGCCTTGGCCTTCTGGATTGCACCTCGCGACAGCCCCGCATGGGCGGCATATTTCCGTTCGCTCAGGCCTTGCATATACAATCAAACCCTATCGATTAAAGCACTGAAATTACGTCGATTATCGTTGATTAGATGCGCGATAAGAGCGAATCTGATGACAACGAAAAGGAGCCAGACCATGACAACCGAAACCACCCAAACCGCCCCCGCCGACCTGCTGGCTGGGATTGCCCAAAAGCACCTCTTCATAGAGACGCTGGAAGAGCGCAAAAGCGACAGCCTCGACTTTCACGAGGTTTCGGTCTGGGGCGTCAAAGCCGCGCTTGAAGCCGCCTACGCCGCAGGGCTGGCCGCCGCACAGGAGGCATAATGATGACCCGCAACAACGACAAGGCACTGGCCGCCTTCCTGACACGCAAGGCCGAGATCGACACCATGCTGGCCCGACTGAAGGGGCTTAGTGATGAGCATTTCGAGGCCAACCCCGACGAGATTCATTGGGGCCATGTTGGCGATCTGGCCGACATTTCAAAGAACCTGCGCGAGATTTGCGACCGCGCCTTCCAAGAGGGCGAATACGCCGAATGATTCACGACCCTTCCTGCCCGCCCCGCCACGCGCGGGGCTTCAGGCGATAGAAGGGCCGCGATGGTCGCCGCCCCGAAACACAGAGACGAACGATGTTTTACCAGAAACTCCTTCATGAACTTGCGCCCGACCTGAACCCTGCCGGGGTCGAGGCATCCATGCGCCTGCAATACGGCACCCTCAACCATCTGCCCCGTGAGATTTTCGCCGAGGAAGCCAAGCTGGCCGCCGACTGCGAGCGCCAATCGCCCGGATTTCTGCGCCGCACCGCCGAAAGCTTCGGCATGGCGGATGAATTCGGCGCATGGGAGGCGAAATAATGGCGGATCTCACAAAGACCATCATCCTATCCGACCGCAGCAACCGTCACCTGCGCCGCTGGGCCAAGGGTCGCATTGCCAAGACAGCCACACCGCTGCCGGGCGGTTTCTGGCAGGTTCCCGTCGATGACGAGGTCATCGCCCGTATCAACGAATTGCGCAATGAGGGCGAGACCGACGATCAGGTGGTCTGGCGCATGATGCGCGAAAACTTTTCCGAAGGGGTTGAAAAATGAGCAAGCTCACCGAAACCCAAACACTTATTCTATCGCGCGCCTCCCAACAGGACGACCGCATCGCCTTGCCGCTACCGGACCGCCTGCGGGGCGGGGCCGCCAACAAGGTGATCGTGCCTTTGATCCAGAAGGGTTTTCTGGACGAGGTCGAGGCCGGCATTCGCCAGGGCGAACCCACATGGCGCAAGACCGGCGATGGCCACGGCACCACGCTGGTCATTACCGATGCGGGGCTAGCAGCCATCGGGGTCGAAACAGAAACGACGTGGTCCGAGCCGGAACAGACCAAGCCGAAACCCCGCGCAGGCACCAAACAGGCGCTGTTGATCGAAATGCTCGAAGCCCCCGACGGGGCAACGATCGCCGAGATCGCCAAGGCTACGAAATGGTTGCCGCACACGATTCGAGGTGCCATGTCGGGCGCGTTGAAAAAACGCCTTGGCCTGACCATCACCTCCGAGAAAGTAGAGGGAAAGGGGCGCGTTTACCGAATTGCCTCCTGACCCATGCCATTCATTGTCGCCGCCGCTCCATCGGGGCGGCGGTTTTCCGTTTGTCCATACGAACCCTGATCGCCTCGAAAACCCGCCGAAGCGTGAACGATCTGGCGATACTCACCACGGTAAAGACCAGCCCAAGCTTCAGGTTCTGCGCCAGCGTCGTTTGCAAGCCGAACAGCGGAAACACCAGCATCTGCGTGGCCACGGCAACGCCGTAGCCGACCACGACATTGACGACGGCTTCCACCAGCGACATGGCGCGCGATTGTTTCATTGTGCCGCCTCATCAGCCATCACTGAACCGAGCCGCAAGAATTCGGAATGCATGCGCTGCAACCAGCGGGACCACTCCGTTGCCGCAAAGTCGAAGCCGGTCCACGCGATTGGCCAGCCCATCAGCGCCTCGACAAACAGAGGGTTCAAGCTGCGGCGTTGATCGCAGATACTCTCTCCAACCTGCGAGATCGTCAGGGCCTGGCGGGAATACACGGCAAAATTCGCCAGCTGGTCCATATGGTTGCGCGCCGGTGGCTTCTGTTTCACATGCTCGGGGCTGTTCGTTCCCTTCCAGTCCCGCGCCAAAGGCGTCGGCCACAGCGAGTGGTGCGACCACTGCGGGTGGTGCGACCACATCCCCGCAACATGGGTCAGGTCGGCAGTGCGGCGTTTGCCCCCGCTCGGCTTGCACCCGTCGTTCGCCATCGGCGTCGGCCAGTCCCGCGCCATCCGGTCCAGCCCCTTTTCGTTCTTGCGCGCTCCACCCCGTGTGCGGAAACTGTCGGTCTGGGGTGTGGGCCACATCGCCGCCTTGGTCGCCAGATTCATCCCGTGTTTTCCGGCCAGTTGCGACGGCGTCGGTTTCGTCTGCCGGTTTTCGTTCGCACTGGCCCTTGGCGTCGGCCAGTTCGTTGCGTCTGGCGAGGATGAACAGCCGCTGGCGTTTATGCGGCGCGCCGACTTCTGCCGCTGTAAACAATCCTTCCGTAACGCCGTAGCCCAGACCTTCCAACTCGCCTCTGACCTCGCGATATCCGAGGTTGAGGTGATTGGCGACGTTTTCCAGAAACACCCATTCGGGCTCACATTCCCCGATGATCCGCGCGAAGTGCGGCCATAAATGGCGGGGATCCTCCGCGCCTTGGCGCTTCCCCGCGATGCTGAAAGGCTGACACGGGTAGCCGCCAGTGAGGATATCCACCGTGCCACGCCACGGGCGGCCGTCGAAGGTGGTAATTTCGTCCCAGACAGGTGCCGGATCCAGGGCCGCGTCTTCCATCCGCGCCACGAGGGTGGCCGCAGCATAGCTTTCCCGCTCGACGTAACAGACAGTTCGATACCCGGGGTATGCGATAGTGAGGCCGAGGTCGATCCCGCCAGCTCCGGCGCAGAGCGACAGGCCGAAGAACAGGTCTGCGGCTCCGGAAGCGTTTCCGGAGGGATGTAGAGCCAACTCATTCGGCAATTCCAAAACTCTCTGACAAACCGATCCGTTCCAAGGCGGTCCGGAAACTTGCGGTATTGAATTCGCGGTTCAGTGGACCGCTTTGCAGGTAGCTTTCGCCTGGGACACGCAGAGCAATTGTTTGATTTGGGCAATCCCTGGCGGGCAAATACGCGATGGCCTGACGATCCAGTGCGACCAGCGCATACATATCAAAGGCATTTTTCGGGTAACGCCGGTTTCCACCCTTTCCGGCTCTGCGCAGGTGGAAAAAATACCCCGGTGTGACCCGCGTTTTGGGGTCGTGGTTTTTAGGTTTGCGTGTCGCCTTGACCTGAACCCGCAGAAACCGGCCCCCGATATCAACGAGAATATCGTAGGCCAGCCCCTGATCGCTGAGAAATGCACGGTAGCCGCTCAGGATCAGATCAGCGCAGACCAGATGTTCAGCCGCCTTGCCGATCTCGAGGTCATCACTGCACTCCGAAGTTTCGCGGATGCGCCGACCATTATCGGGGGCGAGTCCGAGATGTTCAAACAGCGATTTCTGCATCATCGCTGTTTTTCTGGTTTTGGATTTCGGAATACGCTATTTTTGCCTCGGCGTGCATGGCCTCAAGACCTGTCAGCCGTTGCCAACGTTCGACAATCACATCGACATATTTCGGGTCGAGCTCCAGCAACGCCGCCTTGCGCCCCGTGTTTTCAGCCGCAATCAGGGTCGTGCCGCTGCCGCCGAACGGGTCAAACACAAGGTCGCCCTTGCGGCTGGAATTCTGAATGGCGCGTTCCACAAGGCTGACCGGCTTCATGGTCGGGTGCAGGTCATTCTTGGTCGGGCGGTTGATGTTCCACACATCACCCTGATCACGCGCGCCGCACCAGCGGCGTTTCACACCTTCGGGCCAGCCATAAAGGATTGGCTCGTATTGGCGCTGGTAGTCGGACCGGCCAAGCGTGAACCGGTTTTTGGCCCAGATCACAAAAGTCGACCAATGCCCACCTGCTTTGGTGAAGGCGGCTTGCAACGTGTGCAATTCGCTTGAGGACATGCAGATGTAAACCGCGCCATTTGTATGGGTGTTGATCAGCACGCAGGCATCATAAAGAAACTGGCCAAACGCATCGCCAAGCGCATCGTTCTTGATCCGCCGACCTTTGCCCGCCTGATCGGCCCCTGCGCCTCCGGCATAATCGACGTTATAGGGCGGGTCGCAAAAACAGAGATTTGCCTTGACACCATTCAGCACCCGCTCGACATCGGTGGCCACCGTCGCATCCCCGCAAAGCAGGCGGTGATTGCCAAGGATCCAAAGGTCCCCCGGTCGGCTGACCGGATCCTCGGGCGGCTCGGGAATGTCATCCTCGCCTTCTGTGTCGGTTTCGTCATCGAGGCCGGACAACAACGCATCCAGTTCACCGTCATCAAACCCGATCAGCGACAGATCGAAATCCTCCGACGCCAGCAATTGCAGCTCCTCGGACAGGACGATTTCATCCCACTCTCCAAGCTCGGTCAGCTTGTTGTCGGCGATCCGGTAGGCGCGGCGCTGCTCGTCCGTGAGATGCCCCAGCACGATCACCGGCGCTTCCTTCAGCCCCAGTTGCTCGGCAGCCTGCACCCGACCATGACCCGCGATCAGTTCTCCATCATCCGCCACCAGACACGGCACCGTCCAGCCGAACTCGGCCATGCTGGCGGCGATCTTGGCAACCTGATCCGCACCGTGCATTTTGGCGTTTCGGACGTAAGGTTTCAGGCGGTCGAGCGGCCAATGCTCGATCGCGTCAGGGGCGAAGCTGAGGTTCATATTCGGTTTTCTGTGGTCTCTGATTGGTGCCGGTGGATTCCGGCGGGTGGACCCCGCTACCGGATTCCAACTGGATTTTCCGGACCCCGAGGGGTCCACATGGAAGCCATCTGTAACGGGCGGCGTTGTTGCATATAAGATCGTTGAGACGGATTTCCCCTTTCCCAAGCCAGTCATTGGATTTTCACGCTCACAGGCATTCCATGTGCTGTGAATCGGTTAAGGCAGTTCACGATGACTTTGGCT
>JALWPC010000608.1 GCA_026995265.1 Paracoccaceae bacterium | reverse complement strand
TGCGGGTGCCGGTGTTTGTGGGCCATTCCGAGGCGGTGAATATCGAGTTTGAAGAGTTCCTGGACGAGGACGAAGCCCGCGACATCCTGCGCGAGGCCCCCGGGGTTCTGGTGATCGACAAGCGCGAAGACGGCGGCTATGCCACCCCGGTTGAGTGCGTCGGCGACTACGCTACCTTTGTCAGCCGCATACGGCAGGACACCACCATCGAGAACGGGTTGAACCTGTGGTGCGTGTCTGACAACCTGCGCAAAGGTGCCGCCCTGAACGCCGTGCAAATCGCCGAGCTTTTGGGGCGGCGGGTGCTGAAGAAGGGATAGGGGCGCGCAGGGCCATGGCTTCTTTCTGGTAACAATGAATCTCCACTATGCACGCTATGATTTAGTGCTGAACGCCTAATAAATCATTATGTTGATTCACTCGAATTTTATGCTAATAATCAGTGCATTAAAAAACTAACGAGGGAAAAAACATGTCTTTTATGGATTCAATAAAAACCTGCTTTGGTAAATATGCCACCTTTGCAGGCCGTGCGCAGCGTTCGGAATTTTGGTGGTTCATGCTGTTTTTGGTCATTGCAACTGTGGTGCTGAGCTATGTTGACACGGCCGTCTTTGGCCCGCGCGAGGTGATGATGATGTCAGCCGCCGACAGTTTCGAAACCGGCATGAGTTTCAATTTTTCATGGCAGCCGCAGCCGATTACCGGTATCTTTATGCTGGTTACATTGCTGCCCAACATCTCGGTTATGGTGCGCCGCCTGCATGATACGGGCCGTTCGGGCTGGTGGTGGTTTATCGGTCTGATCCCGCTGATCGGCCTCATTGTTCTGATCATCTTCACGGCCAGCAAAGGCACTGAAGGGGATAACGCTTACGGGCCGGACCCGCTGGCCTAAGCCATAGAAATCCCGAAAAACGCGCCGTTTTCGGCGCGTTTTTTTATGCCCAACGGGCGGGGGAGGACCCAAGCGCGGCGGCGGGGGTGGCCCAATGCATTGGGGTGCCGGAGATATGCAGCGCAGGCCTTAGGCGGCGGGCCGGGCCCCACGGGGTGGCCTCGAGGGCGGGGCTATAATCAGCGCTTTCAGGTGTAAGCGACAGGCTCCCCTTTTCAGCCTGTGGGTTTCGCATCAGCATCACCGCGGTGCGCGCCAAGGAAAGCCGCGCGTTTTGTGCTTCGCCATTCAGGGCTTTGGTGAGCAGGCGCAGGGCGGCGGCGGCCATCAGGTAGCCGGTGGCATGGTCGAGCGCCTGCACCGGCAGCGGGGTGGGCGCATCGGCCCCGGCCCAGCGCATACCCGCTTCGGCAATGCCGCAGGCCATTTGCACAAGGCTGTCAAAGCCCCGCCGCTCGGCCCATGGGCCGCGCCAGCCATAGGCGTTCAGCGACAGCTCGATCAGGGCGGGGTTGAGGCTTTGGCGGGCATCCAGCCCATAGCCCAGCCCTTCAAGCGCCCCGTTGCGGTAGCCATGCACCAGAATGTCGGCCTCAGCCAGCAGGGCCTCGAAGCGGGCGCGGTCTTTGGGCTGGCGCAGGTTGAGCCGCGCGCAGCGTTTGCCAAGGGTGACATCGGGGATGACGTTTGGTTCCTCCCAATCGGGCGGGTCAATGCGCAGCACCTCGGCCCCGAAGCCCGCAAGGGTGCGGGTGGCAATGGGGCCTGCCAGCACGCGGGTGAGGTCCAGCACCTTGAGGCCGTTCAGGGGCCGTTCCTGCGTGGCGGGCCAGCTTTTGGGCGCGGTTGGGCGGGGAGAAAGCCAGTGGATGAGCGGTTCTTGCGCCACGGCTTGCCCTTGCGGGTGGGCGGCCCATTCCCCAGCCGTGCGCATCATTGCCGCCACCCCGCCCGCGCGGGTGATCGTCTCTTCCAATTCCCCGGCACGCCAGCTTAAACAGGCCTGCGCCACGGCGGCGCGCTTGGGGGCGGCGTTCAGCACGCCGAGCGCCGTTTTGCGGTGGTGGGGGAGGTTGGTGTGCAGCCGAATCCAGCCGGTTTTGCAGCGGTAAAGCCCCGCGACGGCATCCCATAGCGGGGGCAGCGCCCAGCCGACGGGGTGGATGGAGTGGCCATACCAGCGCGAGGCCAGCACGCGGTTGACTGTGACGGTTGGCGGGGGGTGGCCCTGGGCTTTGAGCAGTGAGGCCATGGCTTGGCCGACGGCGCCGTAAGCGGCAACGGCCAGATCGGTGACAGAGTAGAAGGAAGGCAGCGCGCCCGCGCCAGTGGTCTCGAAATCAGGCGTCAGCCCGAGGCTGTCGAAGATCTCCTGCATTTAGTAGCTGTATTCCTGATACACCCGCTTGATGTCGCCGCCCCATTCGCAGCGGTAAAGCCGCTCCAGTTTTTTGGCGGGGGAATAGCCGCGCCCGAGGATCTCTTGCAGGGCGTTCAGGAAGTGGCTCTCATCGGGGATCAGCCCGCCCGAGCCAGGCCGGGCGCGTGCCTTGAGGCCCGCATGGGAGATCGACACCAGCTCCTTGGCGATGTCCAGCACCTCGATGCCGTTGATGCGGGCCTGCAGGGCATCTTTGGCCACATCAAGGCGCAGTTGCGCGCGCTGTTCGGCGCTCCAGCCTTTGCAGATGTCCCACGCGGCGTCCAGCGAGGACTGATCATAGAGCAGGCCTACCCAGAAGGCCGGCAGGGCGCAGATTTTGCGCCACGGCCCCCCATCGGCCCCGCGCATTTCCAGATATTGCTTGATGCGGGCTTCGGGGAAGGCGGTGGTCAGGTGGTCGGCCCAGTCGCTCAGCGTGGGCTTTTCGCCGGGCAGGGCGGGCAGTTCGCCTTTGAGGAAATCGCGGAAGGACATGCCAAGGGCGTTGATGTATGTGCCGTCGCGATAGACGAAATACATTGGCACATCCAGCGCATATTGCACCCAGGCCTCAAAGCCAAAGCCCTGCTCGAAGACAAAGGGCAACATACCGGTGCGGGCGTTGTCGGTGTCTTGCCAAATGCGGGCGCGCCAGCTTTGATAGCCCGTCAACTTGCCCTCAAAGAAGGGCGAATTGGCAAACAGTGCGGTGGCGAAGGGCTGAAGCGCCAGCCCCACCCGCAGCTTTTGCACCATGTCGGCCTCGGAGGCAAAATCGAGATTCACCTGAATGGTGGTGGTGCGATACATCATTTGCGTGCCATGGGTGCCAACCTTGCCCATATAGGGGGTCATCAGCTTGTAGCGGCCCTTGGGCATCATCGGCATGTCTTCGGCCGTCCACTCCGGCGCCGCCCCCATGCCGAAAAACCGCGCGCCGATCTTTTCGGAAATGTCCTTGACCTCGCGCAGGTGGGTGTTGACCTCGTCGCAGGTCTGGTGGATGGTTTCCAGCGGCGCGCCGGAAAGCTCGAGCTGGCCGCCCGGCTCAAGGCTGACATTCGCGCCGTTCTTCTCCAGGCCGATCAGGGTGCCCGCTTCCATGACCGGCTGCCAGTTATAGGTGTCGCGCAACCCTTCCAGCAACGCTTTGATCGAGCGCTCGCCCTCATAGGGGATGGGCTTCAGCGTGTCTTTGCAATAGCCGAATTTCTCGTGCTCGGTGCCAATGCGCCACTGATCCTTGGGCTTGCAGCCTGCGGCCAAATATTCGGCCAGTTGCCCGTGGTGCTCAATCGGCCCGCCGCCGCTTTGTGGAATGGACATCGGCTTCCCCCTTTATCTGACTGTTTCAATCAGATTTACGTGTGCCGGGGGGACCTTGCAAGCGGCAATTCGGATTGTCTGACGCGACGGGGTAGGGACGTGGTTGGCCCTATGTGTAAAATTGCGCTTTTCACGTTGATCCAACCCACCCTACTAAACTAGTTTAGTAGGGTGGGATAAGGGTAGATTATAAATTTAAATATCAGATAGTTACGTGAATTTATCCGAGATGTTTTTTAGCAGGATCATGACGTTTTCCGGCGCGAAATCAGGGGCGGGTAGCGCGATTTAATCACACATTATTGTGAGCGCTGCCAGACGATATGCATCACATTCCTGTTTGCCTTCAAGGCCCTGTTCAGCCGCTCCAGGCTCAGCCCCGGCAGGGCCGAAAACGCGTGCAGCAGGTGGTCGGCCCCTTGGGCGGCGAAAGGGATGATCAACGGGCGCTGCTCGGGGGCGTAGAGAATCCAGTTATAGCTGCCGGATTTGCTCGGGGAAATCACGATTTTGCTTAAGGTTTCCAGGCTCACGTCCCCGCCCAAATGCGGCGAGAAATAAACGATACTGCGCTCGCGCACCTCGACGATTCCCGCCGCATCGCCGCCCGCACGCAGGCGCAGGCGGATCAGCGCGAGGGAAAGGAGCGCGCCCGCGACCAGCCCCAGAAGCACCCCGATAAACAGGTAAAAATAGCTCGGGCGGGTAACCCCCAGCCACAGCCAATAGGCCGCCAGTGGCAGGGAGAGCGCGAGAAATAGCGGCTCCAGCCAGCGCTTGACCTCTTTCACCGCGTCTTCGCGAAAAGCATTCATGCCTGCCCCCCGAACAGCACAATCCGATAGGTGCCAACCTCGCTAAACCCGATGGCACGGTAGGCGCGGCTGGCGCTTTCAGAGGCGGAAAACAGGATGGCATTATCCACGCCTGCCGCAAAGGCCTCGGCCAGATGCGCCGCTACGGCGCGGCGGGCGAAGCCCTGGCCACGCAGGGCCGGCGGGGTGTAGACACCGCCCACCTGCACCGTGTCGGGCAGGGCGGCGTTGAAATTGGTCTGCGCCACCACCTCGCCCCCCTTGAGCAAAAGCCGCTGCCGCCCGTGGGCAAGGGTGCGCCTGGCGGCGGCGCGGGTCTCGCTGCGGCTTTCGGCACTGTCGACTCCGCCCAGCACCTCGAGGTTATAGGCGTGGTTCCACGCGGTCAGCAGGGGTAGGTCGGCCATGGTGGCGGGGCGCAGGGTGAAGCCTGCCATATCCTGCGGGACCAGCGCCGCTTTCGGCAACCAAAACAGCGGTTCGGTCTCGTTCATTTGCATGGGCGCATCAGCCACGCCAAAGCCCTCCAGAATGGCCTGCACCATGTCCGGCGCGCCTGTGGTTACTGTTGGCTTGAAATCCACAGGCAAAGCCGCGCGCATATGGGCGACCATCTCGGCGGGCGCGCCAGAGGCCTGCAGCATCACCGCGCCAGCATTACCGACCCCGCCAATGCCCGTCACCGCGCCCTCTTGGCGAATGAAATAGCGCATCCCGTAGGGGGCTTCGGTATTGCCAATGCCAAAATCCCGCAGGTTGCCGCGCATAAACATCGCGGTGGTGAAATGCTTGGCCAAATAGGCCTCTATCAGCGCCTCGTCGCCCTGTGCCGCCTCACGGATCATCGCCAGTCCCCCAGCGCCATTTGCCACGCGGTGAGGGCGGCCACGGCGGCGGTGTCGGCGCGCAGGATGCGGGGGCCGAGGGTGACGGGGGTCACGTCCTCCAGCCCGCGCAGGGTAGTGGCCTCGGCAGGTGAAAACCCGCCTTCGGGGCCGATGAGGATCGCCCAGGGGCCAGCGGCCTGCCCGGCCAAGGCCCCGGCCACCGGCAGGGCGGCGCGGCCTTCGTCGCAGAACATCAGTCTGCGGCCTTCGGGCCAGTCCGCCAGCATTTTGGCAAGCTTCACAGGCTCCGCCACCTCCGGCACAAAGGTGGCCCCGCATTGCTCGGCGGCTTCCACGGCGTGGGCCTGCATCCGCGCAATGTTGATCCGCTCGTTGGTATAGTCGGTGATTACAGGGCGCACCGCCCGCACCCCCATCTCCACCGCCTTTTCCACGATAAACGCGGTGCGGGCCTTTTTGACGGGGGCAAACAGCAGCCAGAGGTCGGGCGGAGCGGCCTGCGGGGCAACGGGCTGTTTGCACACCAACAGCCCGTTTTTCTTGTTGGCCTTGGCCACCTCGGCCCGCCATTCGCCGTTCTCGCCGTCAAACACCAGCAGGGTGTCGCCGACCTTGCGGCGCATCACGCCAAACAAATAGTTGCTCTGGGCACTATCCAGCCCCAGCACCTTTTCAGCCTCCAGCGGGCCGCTGACATATAGCCGAATCTTGGCCACCTAGCCCACCGTCTCGAAGCGGCCCGAGGCGCTGTTGAAATACATCAGCACACCGTCGCCGATACAGTGCCACAGCCCGTGCAGGCTTAACTGCCCCGAGGCCACGGCGGCCCGCACGAAGGGGAATTCCAGCAGGTTTTCAATGGCGATCACCACCGAAGTATGCTCCAGCGCCCGAATGCGCTCGGCGTCATCCTCGATGTGCTTTACCCGTTCATAGCCCGGGCGCAGAATGTCCATCCAGTGGTCCAGAAACCCCGCAGGCCCTGCGGGCAAAGCGCCATGGCAGCTATCGTGGCAATGCCGCACCCCGCCGCATTGGGAATGACCCAGCACAATCAGATGCTCGACTTTCAGCGCCGTTACCGCAAATTCAATCGCCGCCGAGGTCCCGTGATGGGCGTTGTCATCGGCAAAGGGCGGCACAAGGTTGGCGACATTGCGGTGAATGAAGAACTCGCCGGTTTCCGCGCCGAAAATCGAGGTGACGTGCACGCGGCTGTCGCAGCATGAAATCACCATCACTTTGGGGCTTTGCCCTTCGGAGGCCAGCCGCGCGTGCAGGGTTTGCTTTTCCAGAAACGGCCCTGTTTTCCAGTCTTTATAGCGGTTGACCAGATGATCGGGCAAGGGCGTTACACTCTGCATTCAGGGCACTCCTATCGGGGGCGTCGCTCCCCCATATGCCTGATTTGCGCCCCTCTGCCAAGCTAGATAATGATGATGTCGTCGAGCAAGACGTTTACATCGGTGATACCGTGGATTTTCAGAATGTCGCCTCCGCCGAAGTTTAACTCCACATGGAAACCGGCATTGCCGTTATTGGCGACATTAGACGTGCCGAAGGTTGCCAGCACCTGCGCGATGGTCAGCGTGCCGAATGTGCCAAGCCAGAGGGCGGAATCCAGCTCGATCGTGTCAATATTATCCTCAAAGTCGCTCACACGGTCCACGGCCCAGCCGGATTTGAACACGAAGGTATCCGCCCCCGCGCCACCCACCAGCTTGTCGCGGCCAATACCGCCCATCAGGGTGTCATTCCCCGCACCGCCATCGAGCCTGTCTTTGCCGTTGCCGCCGCGCAATATATCATTGCCACCTTCGCCAATCAGCATATCACCCTTGCCGTTGCCGTTCAGGACATCGTTCCCATTGCCGCCACGAATGGTATCGGTGCCAACGCCGCCACGGATAATGTCGTTCCCATCACCGGCCCAGATTTTGTCATTGCCCGCACCGCCGTCCAGCCAGTTGTCGGCAAGGTTTCCTTTGATGAAATCATTCCCGGACCCGGAAAGGAATTTTTCAATAATCGTGTCCCGCATGATGATCATATTGCCGATAAGTCCACCAACATCCGATATGGCTTCCGGGTTCAGATCCACGCGCTGGTCGGCGGCAACGTTTGAAAAGTTGATCGTGTCATACCCGCCCGCATCAACGAGGGTGAAGGACGCCGACGCGCCAAGGTTGGCATCATAATATCCGCCCGCATTTGAACCGACCCCATAGGTCGTATTTCCGGTGCGCAAAGTGGTATCTATACCATAAAGGATTTGCATGGCCAGAATATCGGCGATCATCGGGGTTAGAACGCCGGAAAAGCCGGTGGTGTAGTAGTCCCAATTGGCCGTGACGGACGTGTTTTCATAGGGGCTGAAGTAAGACATGATGCTGGCTTGCCAGGAATCATTCACATAGTGGTTTGTCCCCGGTGACGCGGGGCCCTGGGTAATATAGGTGGCGGTGCCATCGTAATTTCCCGCATGACCCAACCCCAGAGCATGGCCGATTTCGTGCATATATGTCATGAAGGAGTAGGTGTTTATTCCGGTGCCGTAGCTGGCGAGCCAGTCTGTGCCAATATTGACCGACGAATAATTAATGGTGCCGCCCGAAATGCTATCCGGGCCCGCAAAGGCACCTGCCTGAGTATTGTAAAAGGTTATATCGGCAGCACCACTGATCTGGTTGAAGGTGATCCCTGTAACCGCGGTCCAGGCCTCCAGCGCCCAAGTGGCCAGTTGCTGCCCCGCGGCTGTGAGCGCGGTGATGTCCACGGTAAGAGACCGAGAAGGCCCGAGGTTAAAGCTCGCGCCATTTGTCCAATTCGGCTGATAAACCAGATAATTGGCAATTTGATCATAGGTGTATGTGGGCAGAGGTGCGGACAACTTGACGCCGTTCGGGGCTCCGGAAACGGCGGTGCTGTTCAGGGTAAGAGCATCGGAGGCGCGCATGAATGACATAAGGGAATCCTTAAGAGGTATTGATCAACCCTTAAAATATACAATACCGTGCGGCGTGCTGTCGAGAGGCGTTTCCCTTAAAAGGCAATAAAAAAGCCCTGTCCGTTGCCGGAAAGGGCCTGTTTTTGCTGGGTGAGCGGCCTAAATCGCGCCGTCGATCCAGCTTTTCAGGGCCGCTTTCGGGGCCGCGCCGGTTTTGTTGGCCACAACTTCGCCGTTCTTGAACAGGAACAGCGCCGGAATGCCGCGAATGCCCATTTGCGCCGGAATGTTGGAATTTTCGTCCACATTCAGCTTGGCGATTTTCACTTTGTCGCCATATTCGGTGGCCAGCTCTTCCAGAGCCGGGCCGATCATTTTGCAAGGGCCACACCATTCGGCCCAGAAATCAACCACTACGGGCACGTCGGACTCCAGCACATCGGCCTGAAAGCTGCTGTCGGTTACTTTGATTGTCGCCACGTCGGGCCTCCTCATATTCAAATTTCGTTATGGCTAACCTAAGGAGCCATGGCGCTGCCGTCAAGCACCCGCAGCGCGGTTTAGGGCCGCATCACAAAGCTGTGCAGGGAGTTCCATCAGGGTTTGCGTGGCGGTCCAGAGAATGGCCACCCTGATTTCTCGGTTCGGATAGACCTGCGTCAGCGCCGCCCTGTAGGCCGCCATTTGCCGTAAGAAGGCTTCCGGCGTGGCCTCGGGCGTGGCGGGCACCTGCGGGTTGGATTTGAAATCCACCGCCAGAATGGGGTGGCCAATGATCAGCGCATCTATGCGGCCGGAAATCGGGCCTACCTCCGGCAGGGTGGCTGAAACCGCCACTTCGCGCAGGGTGTCAGGGGCGAAAACCCGCACCAGATCAGGGGTTTGCAGCACCTTGAGCGCCTCGTCCACCACCCCCGCCAGCGGGGTTTTGATGAGCTTTGAGGCGCGCGCCGCCCGGGCTTCGGGTGGCACATCGGCCAGATGCTCCAGCAGCAGGTGGATTTGCGACCCGCGCAACAGCGCCTCTTCATCCGCCACGGCCCCTTGAATGGTATGCGCCCCGCCTAGCTCCGACGGGGAAATCGCGCGGGGGGGCTTGACGGGTTTGGGCGCGGGAGCGGAAAGCCAGTCCGGCAGGTCCGGCGCGGGCTTTTCCTCAGCCTTCCCCTCGCCCGCTTGCAGCGCCCAGTTGTTTTCCAGCACCAAACGGCCCTTTTCCCGCGTTTGAGCGCCCAGGGCGGTCAGCGCCTCCTCCACGGGGTCATACCAGTTTTCCGGCACCCGCTTGCGGTCCCCCGAACCCGCCATGATCAGCCAGCTTTCCGCCCGCGTTAGCGCCACATAAAGCAGGCGCATTTTTTCTTCGGTTTGCAGAGCTTTCTGCCGCTCCTGCACACGGGCGGCCGCCGCTGGAAGCGCCGCTTCGCTTCCGCCACAAACGGCGAGCCCGTCCTCCAGCACCAGCACCGCCTTGCCCTGCTTCTTGCCCTCTTTCACCATTTGCGGCAGAATCACAATCGGCGCTTCCAGCCCCTTGGCCCCGTGCACGGTCATAATACGCAACAGGTTGTCTTCGTTGTTGAATTGCCGCTTCACTTCCAACTCATCCGCCTTCACCCAGTTCAGGAAGCCGGTCAGGCTCGGGGCCTCGCCGCGCTCATATTCCAGCGCTTGGCGCAACAGTTCGTCCACCCCCTCCTCTGCCTCCGGCCCCAGCCGCGCCAGCAGCTTTTCGCGGCCCTTATGGGTGATCAAAATCCGTTGCAACAGCTCAAAGGGGCGCTCGTAATCGACATGGTCGAGAATATCCGAGAGCATGTTATCGGGCTTCACCGCGTCCCACAGGCTGCCCGTGCGGCCATGGGCAAGGCGGAAAAGTTCGGCCTCGGACACCCCGCATAGCGGCGAGCGCAAGGCACAGGCCAGCGCCAGATCATCGCGCGGGTTGGCAGCAAATTGCAGCAGCGCCAACAGGTCTTTCACCGCCAGTTCCTCGGCGACTTTCAGGCGGTCCGCCCCCGCCACCGGCACCCCGGCGGCCTTCAGCGCCTTGAGCAAGGCCTGAAACAGCGCCCCGCGCGCCTGCACCAAAATCAGGAAATCCCCTGCTTGCACGGGGCGGGTTTTGCCCGGTAAAACCACCTTGGTTTTGATAATTTCCGCCACCCGCGCCGCCACATCTTCGGCCAGCAACAGCACAGGGTCGCTGGGGGGCAGCGCATCCACGGGGGCATCCCAAGGCAGCATCTCCTCGGCAGGTTCCTTTTCATAAAACGGCCATAGCTCCACCCGCCCGGGCAGGGCGTCATCGGCGGCAATATGGCTGATTTCCCCCGCCACCCCGCCGCGCACCTCGCCGCTAAACACTTGGTCTACAAGGTTTAATATCGGCGGGGCCGAGCGGAAAGAACACAAAAGCGCGCCTTCATACATCGGCGTGCCCACCGCCGCCAGCCGCTCATGCAGCAGCGCTTTTACCCGCGCAAATTCATGCGGATCGGCCCCCTGAAACGAGAAAATCGACTGTTTTTCATCGCCCACCACAAACACCGTGCGCGCCACCTCGCTCGCCGTGGCATAAATCTCCTCGGCCAGCGCTTTCACGATGTCCCATTGCAGCGGGCTGGTGTCCTGCGCCTCATCCACCAGAATATGGTCAATGCCGCCGTCGAGCCGGTAAAGCACCCATTGCGCCATGTCGGAATCCCGCAGCAATGCATCGGCCTTGCGGATCAGGTCCTCGAATTCCAGCACCGCGCGGGCGGATTTACGGGCGGCGTAGCGGGCCAGAAAGCCGCTGGCAAAGCCATGCAACACGCGGGCCTTGTCCAGCGCCACCAGCGCAAGGCGGGATTGGTGGGCGGCGT
>JALWPC010000607.1 GCA_026995265.1 Paracoccaceae bacterium | reverse complement strand
CGCCGTAAAGCTCGCTAAAGGCGGCGAGGAAGCCTTCGGCCTTGATGGTCGGCTGCGGGTTCGGGTCCAGCAGCACCACTTTGCCCGGAATCTGCTCGCGCTGGAAATAGGCGGCGACCATGCAGGCCCGCTCGTAAGGTCCGGGCAGGCAGCGATAGTTGCCCGCCGCAACCGTCATCAGGAACACGCCCTCGTCAAAGTTTTGCAGCTTGGCCTTGAGCGACAGGTGCTCGGAGGCGGGCTTGAAGGCGGCCGGATAGGTTTGCGCCAGCATATACTGCTCGGCAGGGTCCTCAACGCCTATGTCCTCATACATATAGTCAATGCCCGGCGCGAGAACGATGTAATCGTAATCAATCGTGCCAAGGCTGGTATAGGCGCGGCGGGCGTCGCGGTCCAGATCGGTGAGCGCGGCTTGCAGCCAGACATAGCCGTTATTCTTGGCTGCATCGAGGTAGGAATGCAGCAGAAGGTCGGTGTCCACCACATCATCCAGCCACAGGTTGGAGAGTGGGCAAGAGAAGAACACCGAGCTTGGCTCCAGCATCACCACATCGAAATTCGGGTTTTCCTTTTTCAGGTATTTGGCCATGGTCAGGCCAGACCAGCCGCCCCCGACCACAATCACCCGTGGCCCTTTGGCGTCTGGCAAAGGGGCCGGGCGCGAAGAGCCGCCCATAACCGCCGCGCTGGCGGGGCCGGAACTTGTAGCCGCAATCCCGCCTGCGAGCGTCACCCCGCCGGCAGCCGCTGTGCCGCCAAGCTTGAGAAACCCGCGCCGGTTCAAGCCGGACCTGTTGTTTGACTGTGTCATCTTTATCCTCCCGTAAATGCCGCCGTGTCGCGGCGGCTTGTTAAGCCAAAGCCCTTTTGGCAGATGTGACCCACAGTTTACGTAGATGTTCTACAGTAGAAAAATGGTGAATCACCCTAGCGTTACCATACACCGAAAAATCTATATTACAAGAATATTTGTAAAATAGAATTTGCGGGCCTGAATACTTGATTTATTCATATATTCACATTTTTATATTCTTGCGATGTGGCATCTGGAGATAGCACCATGTGCCACCTTCCCTTGCGAGGCATTGCACGTTAAAAGCCTCGCAACGTTTCACCGGATTCGGCACAAAGCGAGGCTCTGATGACCAAAGACCCCGAACTCACCCCCGAACTCATCCGCCAGCACGGGCTGAATCAGGCTGAATTCCAGCTCATTCGCGAGTTGCTCGACCGCGATCCCACCTGGACGGAACTGGGTATTTTCAGCGCCATGTGGAACGAGCATTGCTCTTATAAGTCCTCGAAAATATGGCTCAAAACCCTGCCCACCACCGGCGAACAGGTGATTTGCGGCCCGGGGGAAAATGCGGGGATTGTCGATATTGGCGACGGTCAATGTGTGGTGTTCAAGATGGAAAGCCACAATCACCCCAGCTATATCGAGCCCTATCAGGGCGCGGCCACCGGCATTGGCGGCATCCTGCGCGATGTGTTCACCATGGGCGCGCGCCCGATTGCCGCCATGGACGCGCTGAGCTTTGGCGAGCCAAGCCATCCCAAAACGCGGCAGCTTGTGCATGGGGTGGTCGAGGGCATCGGCGGCTATGGCAACTGTTTTGGCGTGCCCAATGTCGGCGGCGAAACCCGCTTTCACAAAAGCTATAACGGCAATTGCCTTGTGAATGCTTTTGCGGCGGGGCTGGCGAACGCGGACGAAATCTTCTATTCGGCGGCCTCTGGCGTGGGTATGCCCGTGGTTTACCTCGGCGCCAAAACCGGGCGCGACGGGGTGGGCGGGGCCACCATGGCCTCGGCCGAATTTGACGACACCATCGAGGAAAAGCGCCCCACGGTGCAGGTGGGCGACCCGTTCACCGAAAAGCGCCTGATGGAGGCCACGCTGGAGCTGATGCAAACCGGCGCGGTGATTTCCATTCAGGATATGGGCGCGGCAGGGCTGACCTGCTCGGCGGTGGAAATGGGCGACAAGGGCAATCTCGGCGTGGTGCTGGACCTTGAAAAGGTGCCCTGCCGCGAGGAAGGTATGACCGCCTACGAGATGATGCTTTCGGAGTCCCAAGAGCGGATGCTGATGGTGCTGCGCCCCGAGAAAGAGGCCGTCGCCAAGGCGGTTTTCGACAAATGGGACCTCGATTTCGCCATTGTCGGCGAGACCATCGCCGAGGACCGGTTCCTGATCCGCCTTAATGGCGAGGTCAAGGCCGACCTGCCCCTCAAGGCCCTCTCCGGCGAGGCCCCGGAATATGACCGCCCCTGGGTCGAGACACCAAAAGCGGAGCCATATACCGAGGTGCCGGACATCTCCCCCGCCGAGGCCCTACTGGCCCTGATAGCCTCGCCCAACCATGCCAGCAAGGCGTGGATCTGGGAGCAATATGACCACATGGTGCTCGCCGATACCGCCATCCGCCCCGGCTCGGATGCGGGGGTGGTGCGGGTGCATGGCACGAATAAGGCGCTGGCCTTTACCTCAGACGTGAACCCGCGGTATTGCTATGCCAACCCGGTTGAGGGGGGCAAGCAGGCGGTGGCCGAGGCCTACCGAAACCTTTGCGCAACGGGGGCCAAGCCCTTGGCTGCGACCGACAATCTCAATTTCGGCAACCCCGAAAAGCCCGAGATCATGGGGCAGCTTGTGGGCTGCATAAAGGGCATTGGCGCGGCCTGCACGGCGCTGGATATGCCGATCGTCTCCGGCAATGTCAGCCTTTACAATGAAACCGACGGCACGGGCATTCACCCGACCCCGACCATCGGCGCGGTCGGGCTGCTAAATACCCTCAATGAGGTCATCCGCATGGTGCCAAAGGCGGGCGACA
>JALWPC010000606.1 GCA_026995265.1 Paracoccaceae bacterium | reverse complement strand
GGTGAAACGGGACAGGCGCAGTAAAGCGCGCCACGTCTAGCGCGGAATCACGATTTTGGCGCTGAGCCCGCCCAAATCCGTGCTTTTGCCAAGCTCCAGCGTGCCGCCATGGGTGCGGGCAATATCCATCGTGATGCTCAACCCAAGCCCCACGCCTGCATGGTGGCCGCGGGCCTCGTCCAGCCTTGCGAAAGGCTGTAGGGCGCGCTCCACATCTTCGGGCGCAATGCCCGGCCCGTCATCCTCTACGCGGTATTCCAGAAAGCGCTGGCTCAGCCCCACCGACAGCCGCACCGTGTTGCCATAATGCAGCGCATTGCTGACAAGGTTTTGCAAAGCACGGGTGATCGCCTCTTTACGCAGCACCACATTGCTTTTATCAGCGGTGGATTGCGTGACTTTTACCTCAATATCACCATATTTGCGCGCCACCTCGCGGGCCAGTGCGATCGGGTCCACCGGCTGGCCCGCCTCTTGCCGGTTGTCGCGGGCGAAGGCCAGAAAGCCGTCCAGCATTTGCTCCATCTCGGCTATATCGGCCTTGAGTTCCCCGCCGTCTTCCATAAGCTCCGCCGCCAGCTTCATGCGGGTGAGCGGGGTGCGCAGGTCATGGCTGACGCCCGAGAGCATTTGCGTGCGCTGCTCCACCTGCCGCTCCAGCTTGTTGCGCATGCTCAGAAACGCGAGCGCGGCGCGGCGCACTTCGGTGGAGCCGGCGGGGTGGATGGGCGCATTCTGGCCCTTGCCGTAAGCCTCGGCAGCTTCGGCAAGGCGGTTGATCGGGCGGGTCTGGTTGCGCAGGAACAGGATGGAGATGACCGTGAGGATCACCGAGGTGAGTATCATCAGCACCAAAAGCTGATGCGGGTTAAGCGCGGTGACCCGCCCGCGGGAGATCACCGCCTCCAACTGCCCCTTTTCAAGCTGGATTTTCAGCGCCACCCTGTCGGGCACACTGAGCAGATCAACCGAAAGCGGCTGTTCGATGTCGCGGTGCAGGGCTTTGATCAGGGTTTTGCCCGAGAGGTCGTAAAACACCACGCGGTCGGGGGGCAGGGGGGGCGATTCCGGGTTGAGCAGCAGCAACATTTCGAGGTTGACCGAAATTTCGTCCAGCGCCGCCTGCGGGTCTTCGGCGCGGGCCACCTGCTCGATGGCGAATTTCAGTTCCAGAATGACCGAAGCTGCCATTTGCTCGGTAACGCTTTGAAAGTGCCGCTGGATAAACACCTGCCCGACCACCAGTTGCAGCCCGATCATCGGGAGCAACAGGATCAGGAGCGCCCGCCCGAAGAGCGAACGGGGCATGTATCGCTTGAGCCAGCCAAAGTTCATGGCTAAGGGTTAAGGGGCAATGGCGCAGGGCGCAAGGGGGCGGGGATGTTTATCACAGAGCATAAGCCGAGGGTGGGCGTGGCGGAGCCGCTGGCCGAGGGGCTGAGCGTGGTGACCGCGCCCAATGCCTCGCCGATGACCTTTACCGGCACGCGCAGCTATATTCTGGGGGATCGCGAGGTGGCGGTTGTTGACCCGGGGCCGGATGACCCGGCGCACCTTGCGGCGCTCAGGGCGGCGCTTCGGGGGCGGCGGGTGAGCCATGTTCTGGTGACCCATTCCCATGTGGACCATTCCCCGCTGGCCCGCGCCTTTGACGCCCCTGTGCTGGCTTTTGGCCCCAGTGGCGCGGGGATGAGCGCGGTTATGCAGGGGCTTGGCGGGCTGGAAGGCGGCGAGGGGGTGGATGCGGATTTCATGCCCGATGTGAGGCTGGCGGATGGGGACCATGTAACGGGGAATGGCTGGCAGGTGGAGGCCATTCACACCCCTGGGCATATGTCCAACCACCTGTGCTTTGCTTTTGAGGGCGGGCTGTTCAGCGGTGACCATGTCATGGCATGGTCCACCACGCTGGTTTCGCCGCCTGATGGGGACCTCACCCAATTCATGGCCTCGCTACGCAAGCTGCAAGGGCGGGCAGAGGCGCGCTATTTCCCCGGCCACGGGCCGGTGCTGGAGGACCCGCAGGCGATGCTGGCCTATCAAATCGCCCACCGGATGGAGCGGGAGGCGCAGATTCTGGAGGCCCTGCCGGGGGCGATTCCGGCGATTACGGCGGCGGTTTACAAGGGGCTGGATGGCCGACTTCTGCCCATGGCGGCGCGCAACGTGTTTTCCCATTTGATCGACCTTTGCACCCGTGGCAAGGTGCGCTGCAATGGCCCGATAAGCTTTAACGGGCGCTTTGAACGGATTGAATGAAATGCTCAAAACCCTGTTGTCCGTGCTGTTGCTCGCCACCCCGCTTTGGGCCGCGCCCAAAAGCCACGAGGCCACCCTGCGTGCCCTGATGCCCGCCCGGGGCCATGTGCTGAGCGGGGTTTTCCCCGGTGGCTATAGCGGCAATGAAGACGACATAACCCCCGACCAGGTGCGCGCTTACGAGCGTCTTGTGGGTAAGCGCGTGGCCTGGGTGATGTTCAGCCACAACTGGTATCAGGGCCGCGCCTTTCCGGCTGAGACGGCGGGTTGGATACGCGGGCAGGGGGCCACGCCCTATATCCGCCTGATGCTGCGCTCGGATACCGAGCTGACCCATCGCGAGCCGCTTTACACCCTGCAAGCCATTATTGACGGGGATTTTGACGCCGACCTTGCCGCATGGGCGCAGGCCGCCGCCCGTTTCGGCACGCCGATTATTTCCGAATTCGGCACCGAGGTGAACGGCGACTGGTTCCCGTGGAATGGCCGCTGGAACGGCCGCCAGCGCGGCGGGGCGCGGTTTCAGGCCGCCTATCGCCATATCATCGACATCATGCGCGCCAACGGGGCCGGCAATGTGGTCTGGGTGTTCCAT
>JALWPC010000605.1 GCA_026995265.1 Paracoccaceae bacterium | reverse complement strand
GCGGCCTATGAAACCGTGCGGGCCGAGGTGGCTTATGGCAGGGGCAGCCGCGTGGATTTCCTCCTCACCCAGCCGGGCCTGCCGGATTGCTATGTCGAGGTGAAAAGCGCCAACCTGAGCCGCAGGGTGGGGCTGGTCGAGTTTCCCGATACCGTCACCCAGCGCGGGGCGCGGCATATGGAGGAGCTGGCGGCGATGGTGGCGCAGGGCCACCGTGCCGTGGTGCTATTCCTCGTGCAGCGCACCGATTGCACCGCCTTTGCCGTGGCGGCGGACATCGACCCCGCCTACAAAATGGCCTTTGAACAGGCCCGCAGTGCAGGTGTCGAGGCCCTGTGCTTTCGCGCCAACCTCACCCTTGCGGGGGCGGGTTTTGGCGAGGCCTTGCCCATCCTGGCGCAGTAGCCTATATCGGGCCCACACCCCGATAGGAGAGCCGCCATGCACCGCGCCAAAACCGGATTTCTGAACAAAGACGGCATTCGCATTCACCCCGCCGAGGATTTCGCCGGAATGCGGGCGGCGGGGCGGCTGGCGGCAGAATGCCTGGATATGATTGCCGAGCATGTGCGCCCCGGGGCCACCACCGGCGCGCTGGACGCCCGCATTCAGGCCTTTTTTGAGGCGGCCGGGGCGGAGTCGGCCACCATTGGCTATCGCGGCTACCAGCATGCCAGCTGCATTTCGGTCAATCATGTGGTGTGCCACGGCATTCCCGGGGCACCCGTTCCGAAATCGGCCAGCGAAACCATGTCCAGAGACCCGGAAAAGCGGCGGGAAAGCGACGCGCTCAAGGATGGGGACATCCTGAATATCGACGTCACCTGCATCGTCGATGGCTGGTTTGGCGACAGCTCGCGCATGTATGTGGCGGGCCAGCTTTCGCGGCGCGATGCGCGGCTGATCAGGGTTACCCATGAATGCCTGATGCTGGGCATCGAACAGGTGAAGCCGGGCAACACCTTTGGCGACATCGGCGCGGCGATCCAGCGCCACGCAGAGGGCCACCGGATGACCGTGGTGCGGGATTTCTGCGGCCACGGGCTCGGGCAGGTGTTCCACGCGCCGCCCAATGTGCTGCACTATGGCCGCCCGGGCAGCGGGCCGATGTTGGAAGAGGGGATGTTCTTTACCATCGAGCCGATGATCAACCTCGGCAAGCCTTTCACCAAGGTGCTGGCCGATGGCTGGACGGCGGTCACCAAAGACAAGAAGAACACTGCGCAATTTGAGCACTCCATCGGTGTAACCGCCGATGGTTGCGAGATTTTTACCCTCTCGCCCGCGGGAAAATTCTATCCGACCTGGGACGTTTAAAACTTTGTTAACCATTGCGGGGGCATGGTTGATGCATGACCACCCGTAACCAGTTTGGCGAAATGCCCTTCCCGGAATTCGAGCAGGATTTCAACGTGGTGCCCCCCGCGCCCAAGCCTGCGCCCGCGCCCGCGCCCCATTACACCAACCACCGGCAACGCCTTCGGGCCCGTTTTATGCGCGCCGGCGCCACCGCGCTGGCGGATTATGAAATGCTGGAGCTGGTGCTGTTCCGCGCCATTCCCCGCCGCGATGTCAAACCGATTGCCAAGCGCCTGCTGGCCGAATTTGGCGATTTCAACCGCGTGATCACCGCCCCCGCGTCCCGCCTTGCCAAGGTGCAGGGCGTGGGAGAGGCGGCGGTGCGGGAACTCAAGATTGTCGAGGCCGCGGCGCAAATGCTGGGGCAGGCGCGGGTGCTGGGGCAGAATGTCATCACCTCTTGGTCGGCGCTGATGGAATATTGCAAAACCGTTATGGCGCACCGCGAAACCGAGCAATTCCGCGTGCTGTATCTGGACCGAAAAAACGTGCTGATCGCCGACGAGGCGCAGGCTTCCGGCACGGTGGACCACGTGCCGGTTTACCCGCGCGAAGTGGTCAAACGGGCGCTGGAGCTGAATGCGTCCTCGCTCATTCTGGTGCATAACCACCCTTCGGGCAGCCCGGACCCGTCGGATGACGACATCCTGATGACCAACCGCATCGCCGAAGCCGCCAAGGCGCTGGGGATTTCGGTGCATGACCACATCATCATCGGTAAAGAGCGCGACTCCAGTTTCAAGGCCCTTGGCCTGCTTTAACGCCCCGCCAGACGGATGTCGTCAATCGCGCCCGGAAGGGCCACCTGGCCGCTTACAATCGTTCCGCAGCTTGGCACGGTAAAACGAACGTTGCGGATGCTGGCGCTCCGGCCTTCGCGGGTGCGCACGGTTCTGGCGGTAATGGTCTGGCCGCAAACGGGTGCCACATCATGTATCGCAACCGTCAAGGCAATGGTGCCGCGCTGCTGGTTGCGGGTGGTTGGCAGCGTATAAACTTCCGCCAATGCACCACGCTCCAGGCCCGGATCGCCAAGCTGCACCAGATAGCCGCCCCCTTTAACCCGTGAGGTCCGGTAATCCCGCGGGTTTTCTGGGGTTACATAGCCCTCGGAGCCAATGGCGGCCCCGAATTCAATGGCGGTCAGGTCCAGGTTCATATTGGTCTGCCAAGATACACCGGCCCGCACAACACTTGCGATGTCGCTTACGTTCACCACGGTGTGGCTCACCGATTGGTCGGCAAACTGCACCGAAATTTCCGCTTCCGCCTCCATGGCCGGCACCTTCACCGACGCGGCACCGGTTTCATCGGTCAGCACCGAAAAGGCGATGCCGGAATGCTCGATGGTCACCATCTGGTCGGGTTTGCAGGCGGCGTTAATATCCAGCGCAATAATCGCCCCGCGCTGCGCTGTGCCCGTCAGAACAATGTCACAACCGGAGTTTTGGGCGGGGGCTGTTTCTGTGGGGGTATCCGGCACCACCGGCAAGCTTGCCTGCAAAACCTGCGGCTTTTCAGCGGGCTGCAGGTCGATCTGCGGCAGGGAAAACACCGAAGCGTCCGGAAGGGCCAAACCGGCGAATCCGGCTATGCGGGCAGGCAGGCTGTCGCCCCGGGCCAAAGCCCCGACATTTTTAAACGTATCCTTGCGCAGCAGGGGGGACGGAGCGCGGAAAGGAATGGGGTCAACGGCGCTGACCTGCGTGCCTACCGCGGTATAGGGCGCTGGCGGAATTCTGAGCGCGGGCTTGGAAAGCGGCGCGCCCGCCACAAGCGGATCATGGAACATTGCCACCTGCACGGCGGAGGCCGATTCGGATTCGGGGGGGGCAGGCCGTGTCGGCGCTTCGTTCACACTTGGCCCGCGTTCCAGCACGCTTATCGAGCTTGGCCGTGCCGAAGCGGGCGCAAGGGCCGAAGGCGATTGGGACGGCGCGACGAAGCTTTGCAGCCCCGGCTCGCTTAAAATGAGGTTGAGGCTTTCCCCGGCACCTGTGCTGCGTGTGGGGGTGCGGCCGAGGGCGACCAGGGCGATGGGTCCGCCATCCACCGGTGTGGCGCTGAATTTCGTGTCCGGTGCGGGGCGGTTGGTTTGTGCGGCGGCCACAAATACCGGCGCACCGCCATTTTGTTCGGGATTGGCCGAAAGCGGAGAGGCCTCCGGTGCGGCAGGGGGCGTTTGCGCAATTTGCAGGGTGATCAGGGCCTCGGGGCCACGTTCCAGCGGTGTAATATTATTACCAGCCCCAGGGGCACTTGTAAGCCCGCGCGGAGCGGCCATGGCCGTGGTCACCGCACGTTCGGACCCCCCCAGTGAAATATTGCTCGATTCGCCAATATTTGGCGCGGCAAAAACAGACGGGCTGGCCGTTGCTGTCTGGCTGACGCTTGCGCTGTTTTGGGTGGCTATATTCCGGTCGGTGGTGGTGCTGGCCGATTCCAGCCCAACGGCGGAACGACGAATGGAGGCAACCGCCACGTCGGGGCTTACCAGTTCGTTTACGCTGGGGGGAGCCAGCGCGGGCGGGGCCATCTCGACCGAAAAACTGGCGATTTCCGGCGCGTCGGTTGCCGGTGCCGGAGGGGCAGGCACCGGGGCCCGCACAAGCTCGGTCGTATTCTGGGCCTGCTCTGAGGGCGCGGGCCTTTGCGTTTCGGCGGGTGATTGTTGGGCCGGAGACGAGGAATTTTCCTGCGCAAAATTCACCGAAATCACGTTGATTTTAACCGATTTGGGGTCACAGGATCCGTCGACGTCTACGCAATAGGCAAATTCGACCTCGCCGCTGCAATTGGCGTCGCTCGAAAAAGAGAGCCGGTTATTGCTGGTCAACTCGACCGCGCCGCAGCTCGGGCCGGAAAGCACCACGATGGGCCCGTTTACCTTGTCATTTGACAAAACGTCCAGAACCTGGCGCGCTCCGGCGCGCACAGAATAGGAATCATCTTCCGTTGCCACCGCGGAATTGCCCGAAAACATGGCCATAATGCGATCACCATATTGCACCATGGAGCCGGCAAAGATTGCCAGCACCAGGCCGGTGAGAATCAGCATCATGCGATCGTTTTTAAACACGATCCACGCCTCCAAGAATTGTTCCGGATTAACTCGTAACACAAAAAGTCAGGATAAACAACACCTTGTGCGTTGAACTTAATCTAACTCGAAATAACTACACCAAACCCCAACCCGTTGATTCGAGTCGAGATATTTTAACTAAATATTGTGGCTGAATTGTGGCTTCAAGCCGCAATGTCAGGGAAATGTCAGTTTAAGCCTTGCCGTGGCAGTGCTTATACTTTTTGCCGGAGCCACAGGGGCAGGGGGCGTTGCGGCTGGTGCTGCCCCAGGTGGATTCGTCCTTCGGGTCCACTTTCGGGGACACGTTGCCGGTGGTTACCTCTGCGGCCTGTTGCTGTTGCTGCATGGCCAGCATTTGCCGGCGCATCTCTTCCTGTTCCTCGGGGCTCATGATGCGGATATGGGAGAGCTGCTGCGTGACATCCACCCGCAGGCGGTTGAGGAAGTTCTCAAACAGGGTAAAGGCCTCGGTTTTGTATTCATTCAGCGGGTCGCGCTGGGCATAACCCCGGAAGGCCACCACTTGCCGCAGGTGCTCAAGGGTGAGCAAATGCTCGCGCCAGGCTTTATCAATGGTTTGCAAAAGCACCTGTTTTTCCACGCGGCGGAACACCTCCGGCCCCGCCTGCGCCACCTTGGCGGCCATGGCCTTGTCGGTTTCGTCATACAGGCGCTCGGCGATGATTTCGTCATCCACGCCCTCTTCCTTGCCCCATTCGATGATCGGCAGGTCAAGGTTGAAATATTCGATCACCTTGGCATAGAGGCCCGCCATATCCCACTGGTCGGGATAGGCCTTGGGCGGGATATGCTCGGCGATCAGATCATCCACCACATCGTGGCGCATGTCGCGCACATCTTCGGAAAGGTCCTGCGATTCCATGATCTCGCGGCGCTGCTCGAACACCCGCTTGCGCTGCTCGTTCATCACGTCATCATATTTCAGCACGTTTTTGCGGATGTCGAAGTTGCGGGCCTCCACCTTGCCCTGGGCGCGCTCCAGCGCCTTGTTCACCCAGGGGTGCACAATCGCCTCGCCTTCTTTCATGCCGAGCTTACCCAGCATCTTATCAAGGTTGCCGGAGTTGAAGATCCGCATCAGGTCGTCTTCAAGGCTGAGGAAAAAGTGGGTGCGCCCCGGGTCGCCCTGACGGCCGGAGCGGCCGCGAAGCTGGTTGTCGATCCGGCGGCTCTCGTGGCGCTCGGTGGCCAGCACATAAAGCCCGCCTGCCTCCAGCGCCACCTTTTTGGCGGCGGCCACTTCGGCCTCGATCCGGGCGCGAATCGCGGCCTCATCGGCACCCTCGCCCGCCTCGGCCATGGCCTCGGCCACTTCCATATCCACGTTGCCGCCAAGCTGAATATCGGTGCCCCGCCCCGCCATATTGGTGGCAATGGTCACCGCCCCGGGCTTGCCCGCCTTGGCGATAATATGGGCCTCCTGCTCGTGAAAGCGCGCGTTCAGCACCTCGTGCGGGATGCCCTCGGCCTTCAGCATCTGGCTGAGCATCTCGGATTTTTCAATCGAGGTGGTGCCCACCAATGTGGGTTGCTGCTTTTCATGGGCGGCGCGAATCTCCTCGATCACCGCCTTGTATTTCTCGGCGGCAGTGCGGTAGACGCGGTCGTTTTCGTCGATCCGGATAATCGGCTTGTTGGTGGGCACTTCCACCACCCCGAGCTTGTAGATTTCCTCGAATTCCTCGGCCTCGGTCATGGCGGTGCCGGTCATACCCGCCAGTTTGTCATACAACCGGAAATAGTTCTGGAAGGTGACGCTCGCCAGCGTGATATTCTCCGGCTGGATCGGCAGCCCTTCCTTGGCCTCGATGGCCTGATGCAACCCGTTGCTCAGGCGCCGCCCCTTCATCATTCGGCCGGTGAATTCGTCGATCAGCATCACTTCGGTGCCGCGCACGATATAATCTTTCTCGTTCTTGAACATCTTGTGCGCCAGCAGGGCCTGATTGACGTGGTGAATCAGCGAGGCCGATTCCGGGTCATAAAGGGTAGCCTCCGAGGGCAGGAGCCCCAGCGCGTGCAGCCGCTGCTCGACAAACTCGTTACCCTCTTCGGTCAGTGTCGCCGTGCGTTGCTTTTCGTCAATCTCGTAATGCCCCTCCTGCAATTCGGGGATCATCGCGTCGATCTTTTGATAGAGGTCTGACTTGTCTTCCGTCGGGCCTGAGATGATCAGCGGGGTGCGCGCTTCGTCGATCAGGATGGAATCCACCTCGTCCACAATGGCGAAATGGTGCCCGCGCTGCACCATCTGGCTCAGCTCGGACTTCATATTGTCGCGCAGGTAGTCAAAGCCAAGCTCGTTATTGGTGGCATAGGTCACATCTGCCTGATAGGCGGCGACCTTGTCTTCCTCGGGCATATTCGGGTAAACCGCGCCCACGGTCAGGCCAAGGAAGTTATAGACTTGGCTCATCCACTCGGCATCGCGGCGCGCCAGATAGTCGTTCACCGTCACCACATGCACGCCCTTGCCGGTGAGGGCGTTCAGGTAAACGGGCAGGGTGGCCATGAGGGTTTTGCCCTCGCCGGTTTTCATCTCGGCGATTTTGCCCTGATGCAGGAAGATTCCGCCCATGATTTGAACATCATAGGGGCGCATCCCCATGGCACGCCGCGCCGCCTCGCGGGCATTGGCAAAGGCCTCGGGCAAGAGGTCGTCAAGGGTTTCCCCCTTGGCGAGCCGCTCTTTGAATTCGTCGGTCTTGGCCCTGATCTCGTCGTCGCTGAGCGCCTTGAAGGCCTCTTCCTGCGCGTTCACCTTGGCCAACAGCGGGCGGGTGGCCTTGATCAGGCGGTCATTGGGGGTGCCAAATACTTTTTTGGCGAGGGTGCCGATACCGAGCATAGGGTCTCTATCCTTAAATGCCGCCGGCCTTGCCAGCGAATGTTTGCCAGTGGTTACAATATTGCGGGCCACAGGCGCTTGTATGATTGCGCCCGAGCGCGTAAATAAAACGGGCGCAGGCCGCACCCGTGAACACGGGGTAAGGATGTAAGCGCGGCGCTGGCAAGTGTCAACGTGCCGCAAGGTTTTATAACGCCCATATGGGCCGTAACAGGAAGTTTGGAGAGCAATATGCGAAATTTTTTGGCCGCAACCGCCGTTTCGGCGCTGATGGTGTTTTCGGCGGGGGCGGGCTTTGCGCAAGACAGCGTGACGGCAGACACCGTTCTGGCCACGGTGAACGGCACCGACATCACCCTTGGTCACGTTATCGTGCTGCGCAGCCAGCTTCCCGACCAATACAAGAATTTGCCCGATGATGTGTTGCTGAACGGCATTGTCAACCAGTTGATCGAGCAAACCCTGCTGGCCGACTATGCCGAAGCCAATATCACCGACATTCCGCGCGAGGTGAACCTGGCGCTGGAAAACGAGCACCGGGCACTGTATGCGTCGGTCGAAATTGACGCGGTCACGGCGCAGGATATTTCCGATGCCGATATTCAGGCCGCTTATGACGCGCAATACGGCAACCTGCCCCCCGAGCCGGAGTTCAACGCCAGCCACATTCTGGTGGAGACCGAGGACGAGGCGAAAGCGATTGTAGAGCAATTGAATAACGGGGCCGATTTTGCCGCGTTGGCCAAGGAGAAATCCACCGGCCCGTCCGGCCCCAATGGTGGCGAGCTTGGCTGGTTTGGCCTCGGTCAGATGGTGCCCGAGTTTGAACAGGCGGTAACAGGGCTGCAGGTGGGGGCCATTTCCGAACCGGTGCAAACCCAGTTCGGCTGGCACGTGGTCAAGCTGAATGACAAGCGCGACAAACCCGCCCCGACGCTGGAGCAGGTGCGCCCGCAGATCATGGATTCCCTGCGTCAGGCCGCGGTGCAAGCCGAAATCGCCAAGCTGAAAGAGGGGGCCGATATTACCGAATCAATGGACGGGATAGACCCGGCCACGATTCGCGACACCTCGCTGTTAGCGAAATAAATGGCCGAGGTTGAGGCCCGCATTGCGGCGCTCAGGGCCGAGCTGGCGGCGCTGGAGGCAGAGTTGCCCCCGCCGGTGTCGCCGCTGGCCCGCCCCTTTCCGGCCCTGCCGGAGATCGCAGGCGTGCGCTTTGCCACCGCGGCGGCGGGGGTGAAGTATGAGGGCCGCACCGATGTGATGCTGGCCGAGCTTTGTGAAGGCACGCAAATGGCTGGGGTGTTCACCCGCTCCACCACCCGCTCCGCTCCGGTGCTGCGCTGCGAGGAAGCGCTGGCCGCCCATGCTGAGGCCCCTGACAAGGCCGGGAAATTCGCCATTCTGGTGAACTCCGGCAATGCCAATGCCTTTACGGGCGGGCGCGGGTTTGAAACCGTGGACGCCCTGCGCGAGGCGGTGGCCGAGGTGCTGGATTGCCCCGCTGAAAAGGTGTTCACCTCGTCCACAGGGGTGATCGGCGAGCCCATGGACCATGGCCGGATCACCACCACCCTCGATGGGCTGAAGCGCAGTCTTGATCCGGCCGCCAGCGCCAGCGCCGCCCGCGCCATCATGACCACCGACACCTTCCCCAAGGGGGCCTGCGCCGCGCTTGATCTGGACGGTGTGCCCGTGAATATCGCAGGCTTTGCCAAGGGCTCCGGTATGATCGCGCCGGATATGGCCACCATGCTGGTCTATATCTTCACCGACGCCAAAATCTCGCAGGCGGTGTTGCAACAGGCGCTCTGGCTGGAGAATGCCCGCACCTTCAATTGCATCACCGTGGACGGCGACACCTCGACCTCCGACACCCTGCTGCTGGCGGCGACAGGGCAGGCGGATATGCCGGTGATCGACGATTTCGCCGACCCCCGCCTGCGGGTGTTCCGCGAAGCCCTGCACGGGCTGATGCGCGACCTGGCGCAGCAGGTGGCGCGCGATGGGGAGGGGGCAACCAAGCTCATCGAGGTGCGGGTGACCGGGGCGAATTCGGATGGCCCCGCGCATCGCATTGCCATGTCCATCGCCAATTCGCCGCTGGTGAAAACTGCTGTGGCGGGCGAGGACCCGAACTGGGGCCGCGTGGTCATGGCCGTGGGCAAGGCGGGCGAGCGGGCCGATCGTGACCGGCTGACAATCCGCTTCGGCGATATTCTGGTGGCCGAAAACGGCTGGGTGGCCCCAAGCTATACCGAAGAAGCAGGCGCGGCTTATATGAAGCGCGACGAGATTGTGATCTCGGTGGATCTCGGGCTGGATAATGGTTCGGCCACGGTCTGGACCTGCGACCTCACCCACCGCTATATCACCATCAACGCCGATTACCGCTCATGAAGATGGTGCTGGTTTCGGCTGTGGCCCTGGTGGATGCCGATGGCCGCGTGCTGCTCTCGCAGCGCCCCGCGGGCAAGCCCATGGCGGGGCTGTGGGAATTCCCCGGGGGGAAGGTGGAGCCGGGGGAAACCCCCGAAGCGGCCCTGATCCGCGAGTTGCAGGAGGAGCTGGGGATTGACACATGGCAAAGCTGCCTTGCGCCGCTGACCTTTGCCAGCCATGCTTATGATGATTTCCATCTGCTGATGCCGCTGTTCATCTGTCGCAAATGGCAGGGGGCGCCCCGGCCCCGCGAGGGGCAGGTGCTGAAATGGGTCCGCCCCACGGCCCTGCGGGATTACCCGATGCCCGCCGCCGACGCCCCGCTGATCCCGGTGCTGCAAGACTGGCTCTGACCCAAGCGCTGCATACGCCCTTTCGGGCGGCTTTTCGCCAGAGGCGAAAATGCGTGTGCGACGCGATGGCGGCGCGGCGGGTGTTGCGCTTGGGGCGAGGGTGCGCTCGCGCCGCGCTGCAAACGGGGCGCTTGCGGCGGAGGTGGCCCCGATGGTCTTCTGAAAGGATTGAGGTTAGGCGCGATCCTTATCTAATAGACACCACACAAAGTAGATTAGACCCGTCCATTAAGACGCGTCTTCAGAGACGGGTGTTAGCGACGGACGGCCCGTGGTCTGAACTTTGGCCGCCTTGTGCATCCGGGGCTGCCGCACCGAACCGCGCCTCGGCTTCGCCTCGGGGGCACCGCGGCGGGTTTTCGCTGGGGGGAGAGATTGCGCCCGCGCCACGCTTAACCTTCGCGCAGAAAGGGGCTTTGCCCCTCTTTCGCTTGCGCTCAATTCACCCCGAGTATTTGGGAAAAGCAGAAGAGACGTGCTTCTATTTTTCATAAATACTCATCTCTGCCCGCCGCGGGGTTCGGTTTTTCGGCTTTGGCGTATGCCCTACTAATGTCCGACAAAAAGACGACGGATGTCCGACAGGATTCACAGGGCTTGTCAGGTGCCGGTCGGGCGTGCCCGACCCGCCGCAACGAGGTGGCCCGCAGGGTCGCCGAGGCGCGGCGCACCCGGAGCTTTAACGCTAGGCGAGGTCGGCTGCGTATGGCGGGGTGCATCCCGAAGACTGGCAATTCAGGGCCGCCGCTTTTGTTGCGGTTTCCAGAATAGGGCGCAGCTTGTCGGTGTGGGCGTTTTTCAGGGTTTCACGCGCCAGCAGGCCCGCATCGGCGAGGCGCGCCAGCAGGGTGCCCATAAAGGTATCGCCCGCGCCAACCGCATCCACAAAGGGCTCGGCCCTCGGGGCGGGCACGGTGAAATTGTCCTGTTCGGTGAAGGCCGTGGCCCCCGCCGCGCCCATGGTCAGCACCAAAAGCGGGATATTGTATTTTGCCCGCAAATGCGTCGCCGCATCCTCTGGCCCGCGCTTCGGGTCGAGCCATTCAAGGTCCTCGTCCGAAAGCTTCAGAAGGTCGGTTTTCGGCAGGATCCATTCCAGCC
>JALWPC010000604.1 GCA_026995265.1 Paracoccaceae bacterium | reverse complement strand
CGATGATTCTTTTCGGTCGTTTCGGGCATCAACTCCGGCGGCCACTCGCCGGAGCGCAGAGCGTTGCGCAGTAACCCTGCGCCCCAATCGTGTTCCGCTCCGTACCAGAGCAGGTTCTGCACCCGCTCCGGACCCTCGTCAGATTCCAGCCAGGCATCGAAGAAATCCCCCAGGTCGCCGCGCCAGTTGAAATCTTCCAGTTTGGCAACAGCCTGCAACCAAGGGTGACAATTTGACACCGTAAAGGGTGACAATTTGTCACCGTACTTAACTGCTGCTGTTAAAAGACTCTCTTTGATAGGAGGATCCAGGATTAAATTTAATTCCCCAATTAATCTATTAACAGCAGCAATAATGTTGGGTGTCAAATTGTCACCGTTTAGGGTGTCAATTTGACACGGTTCCTCTTTTCCCCTAGCTTCAGTGTCATTTTTGTCACTGGGCTGATTTTCCGCGCCTGCCAGCCAGAGGCGGGCTAGATTGGACTTCTTTTCGCTGGCAGCGATTTCTTCCGGGGTCAAGCCGGTGACGACCTGATAGCCATTTACATAGCCGATGCCCTGTTCTGAGCGTCCGCCTCCGCTACGCAGTTTGCGGATGTCTCCGTCGGTTTCCAATTTTTGCAAGGCGCGGAAGGCGGTGCGTCTGCTGACGCCGCAAACCTCGGAGAGGTAATCCACCGCAGGGGAACAATAGCCCCACTCGTCGGCGACATTAGCCATAGCGAGTAAAACCAACTTGTTTGTTCCCTTTTGCGTACTGCGCCAAGCTCGTAATGATGCAGCATGACTCATAAAAATAGGCTCCTTGGAACGGTCAAGGGTGATTTTTTGACTGTCAAAAAATCACCCTTGAATTTTTGACTGTCAAAAATTCCATGCCTCGAACACATTATCGAGGGCTTCCAGGGCTTCTTCGTCGTCCTCGGGGACGGTTTCGGCAGATGTCTGGATGCCGCCCTGCCGCAAAGCGCGGATGACCCGCCGGGCGCGGGTGCCGTGGGGGAGTTCCTGCAACCAATTGAGCAAGTCGGCGTCCAGATCGGGGTCAAGGTACAAAGTAATGCCCAACTTGACCGTATTTTTGCGAGGCCGTCCACGTTTAGCCATGATTTACCGCCGGGTGCGATTCAGCGCCATCTTGTAGAGTCCCTGCGCGATAGACAAAACGGGCTGGTCGGGCAGCCAGAGTTTGCCGCCGAAGCGTTTTTCCATATCGTTTTGCAGGAGTTTGGCGCCGCCGCCGACCAGGATGATCTTTTCAAAGCGGCGGTAGGCTGCGCCCCAGCGCCGTTCGATTTCGCCGCTGATTTCACGCGACCAGACTGGCAGGGCATCCTTGTAATCCAGTTGACCGGTGCGTAATTTCGCGTCCAGTTCGCCGAGCGAGTACAAATGCCCAGCATTCACCAGTTCCAGCAAACGGCGCACGCCGCTGGTATTGCCGGTGGTGAAGCGTTCTACCGGGGCTTTATCGCGAATGACCAGTAACTCGATGGTGTTGAAGCCGATGGAAATGACTCCTGTCTCGCGCTTCAGAACCTGTTTGCGCTCTGGGATGAAACGCCCCTCCATGTCCAGGACGTAATCGAAGAGGGCGGCTACAGGCTGCGGTGTCAGCAGAACGCGCTCGATGGTGATTTGATGTGCGACGCCATCAACCTGCCAAGCGTGCTGACCTTTCAGCCAGTTGCGAACTGCGGCGGCGTTATCGCGCGCCTCCTCGCCCGAGAGGGTTTCGATGGGCAACCCAACGGCAACGGTGTCGAAGGCTTCGGGCAGGTCGTCATAGCGCGAGAGCGCGCCATAGAAAAGAGCCTGCATCTCCGGGCCGGAGAGCCTGTCGTAGTCCATGTTTTCGATGGGACGCCCCCAATCATGGGCGCCCAGCCCAACGTAGAACTCGCCTGCTTTGGTGCGGACTTTGGGCGGCGCTTGACGACGGGAGAGTCCCGTGGTGTGCATCAGTTCGGTGGTGCCGTTGGATGCCAAATGCGCGGGCATTTCGATGCTGCCCTGGGCGCTATGCAATTTGATTGCGCCCATGCCGGGGTCGAAACCGAGGATATTCATGAGATAGCTCCTTCTGTGATAGTTGAATAATCGTCCACAAACTGAACGGTGGTGCGTCCGTTGTGGCCATGAACGGAAAGTAGCGCATCCAGATTTTCGTGGATGACGATGGCGTGGATGCCGTTGGTGGTCCACTGCATAGCAACGCGCCCGTCGGAAAACTCAACGCCTTCGGCAACGATGCCGGTGCCGGAGACGCCGGTGACATCTTCGTGACGCAGCAGGACGAAACGTCTCATAAGGCAGCCTCCAGGGAGATTTCCCCGCTTACAGGCGTTTGTACAGCGGTTTCAAGGGCGTTTGACCGTTTGTCGGGGCGTTTGTACGCCGTTTGTGCATTTTCGGGGGCGTTTGTCGCGTCTGTGCGCGTTTGTCGCGTTAAACGGTTTGTCACGAAATCATGCGCTTTGGGCGTGATGCAGTAGGCATTCTGCCGCCGGGGATCCTTGGCGATCCATCCCTCCAACGCCAGCCGCTCTTGCAAAGCGCGAGCCTGACGCTGCCCCAGATTCCCCCACCGCATGATGTTGGACAGGGTCAATCGCCCATCTTCGGAAACGGCGGCTTGCAAGACCTGACGTGCGGGTTCACCCAGGGCTTGGAAGGGCGCGGATGGTGTGCGTTCAGCCACCAGATGCCCCTTGTCCAGGAAATAGGTTTGCAGGGGTCCCCAGCGGTTGGCGACTGCCAGCCCGGGGCGGGATGTGGAAATACGCGCGGCGCCCTGACAGCCCAGACGCCGCGCCATGTCTGCGTTTTGGACGCGGAACATGACTACCGTGCGCACTTGGT
>JALWPC010000603.1 GCA_026995265.1 Paracoccaceae bacterium | reverse complement strand
CTCGTCGTTTCGCTCTGGATTTCATGGCGCGCTCCTAGTAAATGCTAGCCACCCCTACCACGCCCGCCCCCGGGCAAGCAAGGACCAGCGCCATGTTTTACCGCCCCGAAGCCAATGACCACGGCTTGCCGCACAACCCGTTCAAGGCCATCGTCTCGCCGCGCCCCATTGGCTGGATCTCCAGCATGGGCGCAAATGGCGTCGCCAATCTCGCCCCCTATTCGTTTTTCAACGCCCTGTGCGACACCCCGCCGATGGTGATGTTTGGCTCTGCGGGGCAGAAACCTGACCAGGCCAGGGGCAAGGACAGCCTCGCCAACATACTGGCCACCAAGGAATTTGCGGTGAATATCGTCTCTTACGCCCTGCGTGAACCGATGAACCAGACGGCGGCCTCCCACCCCGCCGATGTGGACGAATTCGAGGCCGCAGGCCTGACCAAAGCGGCGGGCGTCGCCATTGCTGCCCCCCATGTGGCCGAGGCGCCCGCGGTGCTGGAATGCAAGCTTTACAAGGTCATCGACCTCCCCGGCGCGGCCAATACCATGGTGATCGGCGAGGTTGTCGGGGTGCATATGAAGGATGACTTCATTGTGAATGGCCGCTTTGATGTGACCCGCTACCAGCCCCTTTCGCGGCTTGGCTATATGGATTACGCTGCGGTGGAAGAGGTATTCGAACTGGTAAAACCTGAATAGGAGAAGAGCATGGAAACCATGATCGGGGTCATCGGCGGCAGCGGTGTTTACGAAATCGACGGGCTGGAAAACGCCCGTTGGCAAGCGGTGGAAAGCCCGTGGGGCACGCCATCTGACGAGATTTTGACAGGCCGCCTGAACGGCGTGAACATGGCGTTTTTGCCCCGCCACGGGCGCGGGCATGTGCATTCGCCCACAACGGTGCCCTACCGCGCCAATATCGACGCGCTGAAGCGGCTCGGGGTCACCGATATTATCTCGGTTTCCGCCTGTGGCAGCTTCCGCGAAGAGATGGCTCCGGGGGATTTTGTCATCGTTGACCAGTTTATCGACCGCACCTTTGCCCGCGAAAAAAGCTTTTTCGGCACCGGCTGCGTGGGCCATGTTTCCGTGGCGCACCCGACCTGCGGGCGGCTCGGCGCGGCCTGCCTTGCGGCGGCCAAAGCGGCGGGGGTGACCGTGCATAATGGCGGCACCTATCTGGCCATGGAAGGGCCGCAGTTTTCCTCCGTGGCCGAGAGCAAAATGTATCGGGAAAGCTGGGGGGCGGATGTGATCGGCATGACCAACATGCCCGAAGCCAAGCTCGCCCGCGAGGCGGAGATGTGCTATGCGAGCGTTGCCATGATCACCGATTATGACAGCTGGCACCCCAACCACGGCGCGGTGGATATTAACGAGATTATTCAGGTGCTGACCGGCAATGCCGACAAGGCCCGCGCGCTGGTGAAAGGCCTGCCGGAGCGGCTGGGTGCAGACCGCGCCCCATGCCCTCACGGCTGCGATACGGCGCTGGACTACGCCATTATGACCGCGCCGGAGGCCCGCGACCCCGCGCTTGTGGCCAGGCTTGATGCGGTGGCGGGGCGGGTGCTGGCTTAGATCTGGGCCAGTGCGCTGCGCGAGTCTTAACGCAAAACCGGAGCGTCATGTAAGTTGTTTTCAGAAAGAAAACCCCGCCCCTGTAAAAGGGCGGGGTTGAGGGTGGTCACGATGAAAAACCACAATAAAACAATGTGTTAAGCTTTCATTTCCGCGCGAATTTGTTGGCGGAGGGTGTCGATGGGGATTTTTTTGCCATCGCGCTTGTAGCTCCAGTAGGTCCAGCCGTTGCAGCTTGGGGCGCCTTCCAGCGCCGCGCCGACCTGGTGGATGGAGCCACGGCTTTCGCCGGTGATCAGGGTGCCGTCGGCGCGGACTTTGGCGCGGTGGCGGCCGTTGAGCGAGTAAAGATTTTCGCCGGGGTTGAGCATACCGCGCTCTATAAGATTGCCAAAAGGCACACGTGGTTCGGCGCGTTTGGCCCGGGTGACACGCAGGGAGTCTGTGTCATATTTACGTGTGTTATCAATGCGTTGCTGGGCCACTTTGCGGTAAGCTTCTTCGCGCTCGATGCCGATGAAATTACGGCCCAGCTTTTTGGCAACGGCCCCCGTGGTGCCGGTGCCAAAGAATGGGTCCAGCACCACATCGCCCGTATTGGTGGAGGCCAGCAGCACGCGGTGCAACAGGGCCTCCGGCTTTTGCGTCGGGTGGGCCTTTTCGCCCTTTTCGTTCTTCAGCCGCTCGCCGCCGTTGCAAATGGGCAACACCCAGTCTGAGCGCATCTGGATACCCTCATTCAGCTCCTTAAGGGCTTCATAATTAAAGGTATATTTGGAGGCGTCGGACTTTCCGGCCCAGATCATGGTCTCGTGGGCATTGGTGAAACGCTTGCCGCGGAAGTTGGGCATCGGGTTGGATTTGCGCCAGATCACATCGTTCAAAATCCAGAAGCCGGCGTCTTGCAACGCAACCCCCACGCGAAAGATATTATGGTAGGAGCCGATCACCCAGATCGCGCCGTCAGGCTTCAACACACGACGGGCGGCTTTGAGCCAAGCCCTTGAAAACCTGTCATAAACCGCGAAGCTGGAGAACTGGTCCCAGTCGTTATCCACGGCGTCTACCTTGGAATTATCGGGGCGGTGGAGGTCGCCTCTCAGTTGCAGGTTATAGGGCGGGTCGGCGAAGACCAGATCAACCGAATTGGCCGGAAGGTTGTTCATCACCTCGATGCAATCGCCGTCGATTATGGTGTTCAGGGGGAGAGTTTTCTCTTTGGTTTTGGTCATGCTGCTCTGTGCCTCGAAGCTTTGGTGCTCGTTATGGCCCTAACATGATTCATT
>JALWPC010000602.1 GCA_026995265.1 Paracoccaceae bacterium | reverse complement strand
TCGGATATCTGGATGGCCAGCCTCAATGGCTCGGTGTTTCAAACCGGCGGCACGCCCGCATCCGGCGGGGTGGCTGCCGTGGCGGCCACCCCGCCAGAATACTATTTTTCGGCACAACTGGTCGGAAATGGCGTATTTTCGGAGCGCGATGTGGTCAGCATCTCGGCGCGCTACGCCAATACCGCCACTTCCACGCTGGTGCTGCTGGACGCCTATCGCCGCTTTCAGGCCACGGAAAAAATCCGTCTGAAAACGCGCGTCAAGTTCGGGCACCGCTCGATTGTTCTGAACAGCGGCTCGGAATGGTTTGCCATTCCTTCGGTCAACATGACCTATATGGTCTCCGACTCGCTGGACTTCGAGGTTGAAATGGGCGGCAAACTCAGCACCCTGACCAACACGCTCACCACCAATAGCAGCAGCGAGTTCTTTATGTCTGCCGGGTTCACCAAGCAATTCTAGGCGCAAGGTTTCTCCCCCTGGCCCCCCGTTTTCGGGGGGCCTTGTTTTTTATTGCAACCGCGCCCCCCTGAAGCTGGCGGTATTGTGGCAAAGCCCGCATTGCCGCCCGAAGCCGCCACGGTGTTTATCATCGCGCGCATGGCATGAAATACACGCGGTTGACCCGCTCAAATCCACCGGCCCCGTGGGCAAATGGCAGCTTTCGCATTTCAGCCCGCTATGCGCCCCCGTCAGGTTGAAATCCGTTTGGCGGTTATGGTCAAACAACCAGAATTCCCAGCCATTGGGGTTATGGCAGGTTTCGCACGCTGCCCCGAGGCGGCCGGCATGCGGGTCATCGGCCTGATGGCAGGATACACAATCCATCCTGATTTCCGCAAAATTGGCGCTAACGTGGCAGCTTTCACACCCCACCAGCAGATGCAGGCCGATCAGCGGGAACCGGGCCAGATCATGGTCAAACACCACATTATCGCGCCAGCCTTCGGTGCTGTGGCAGGTTTCGCATTTGCTCCCGAGCGACCCGTTATGCGGGTCGTCGGCCTGATGGCACCCCACGCAGGTGGTGGCCGTTTGGTGCTCGAAAACATTGGCCGTGTGGCAACTGTTACAGCTCGCCTGCTGGTGTTTTCCGGTGAGGGTAAAATCCGTATCCTGGTCATGGTTAAACCGGATGCGGGCCCATTTTGTGCTCACATGGCAGCTATCGCAGCGGATGCCAAAACGGTTTTGGTGCACATCCTGAATCCGGTGGCACCCCACACATGTCCGCGGCAAATCCTGGTAAACCTCGCCCGCGTGGCAGGCGATACAGGCCACCCCCGCATGGCTGTTTTGCAGCGGAAACCGGGTTTGCGAATGGTCAAAATCGCGAATTTGCACCCAGTCGGTTGCGGTATGGCAATCGGCACATTCACGGCCCAAAGCGCCGTTATGGGGCTCGGCATCCTTATGGCAATCCACACATTGCGATGGTGCCTGGCTGAATTTCTTGCCCGCTTCATGGCAGCCCGCGCAAGGGATGGCCGCATGGGCGCCCGTCAGGGAAAAGTCGGTTTGGGTATGGTCAAAAACCTCTTCATCCAGCGGCACGATATGCGCATCCCGGCCGATATGATCGGTGTGGCACTGGCTACAGCCATTTGCCCCGGCAAGCGGTGAATTCCCGTGAAATCCGGTTTGCGCCACCACATCTGCGGCCACATCCTTGTGGCAATCAAGGCAAAGCTGCGGCTGCGCCCCCTGGGAAAAGCTCTCATGGCAGTTGCTGCAGTCTTTTTGCAAATCCGCATGGCCCTGAATCAGGTCTCCGGGCATCACCAGCCGTTCAAAAAGGCTTTGCGACTGGGCGGGGAAGCTCAAAAGAACCAGAACGGCAAGCGGGGCGAAAAGGCGGAAGAGCTTTTGCATATCAATAAAGATGAACCGCGATGACATGTGCCAAAGCCGCTAGAACGAGGATGAAAAACAGCGGTAGATGGAGCAAATGCCAAAGGGAAAACATGCGTTCATAAAAGGTGAAGGCCTCGGCGCGCGCCGTTGCGGCCAGATATTGGTCGATGGTGCTGGAAAACGCGCTTATGGCCCGCCGCTTTTGCCGGACGGGTAAAGGGGCCACGGCCTGTTTCATGCGCTTTAACACCCGCCGCCTCAAGGCCCGCCGCGCCATCGGGCCGGTAACAATATGCGAAATCGAGGCGAACAGCCCTTGCCCGATCAGGCGCTTTTCAAACACGTTCAGCACGCTGTTCACCTCGGCCCGCATGTCTTCGTTGAGCGCCAAATCTTCGTGCAACTTGGTTATTTCGGCCTTCATTTCCTGTGTGGTCAGCTTTTTTCCGTAAAGCCCACGGTGGATATGTGCATACAGAAACCGCCCGATATAGCCGCTGCCGGCCACCGTAAGCATGGCAAAAAACGCGATGGTGCTGTTGAGTGACCCCAGCGAAAAATTCGAGTGCAGGATCACCAGCATCGGGCCAACCACGCCCAGAATCATATGAATCCGAAACCAGCCGCGCACATTTCCGATAAGCCGGAATGACTTCAGCCGCTTGCGTAAAGGATAGAGCAGAAGCATCAGCATCATCACGCTGCCGATGATTCCGAGGTAGTATCCAACCCCCTCTTCGGCCACAATCTGGCCCTCTGCGCGCTTGGTCCAGCCATAGAGCAAAATCCCCGCCACAACGAGGCTCAAAAGCGGCATTTCCCGCGCACCGGGACGGCGGGGTTTGCGTGGTTTTTCCATGGGCTTTACCGGCCCGGCATTCGGGGTGATGTCTGTCAAAATAGTATCCGTATCCGCATTAAGAAGTATACAAAGATAACTATTTAATAACAGTATCTTACTCGATATTTCGCACGGTTGAAACCGTTCGCTTCCCGCATGGGCAAAGTATCGCCTAAAGCGCGGAATCACATTTACTATTTCATGCAAAAACTATACAGTATTCTTGGCTGTGATGACCAGTAAAACATCTTTCCGATTTTCTAATTTTGAGCCGAAATCCGCTGCAAAATAGCGGAAAATCGAAAGGATTGGCGCTATGGAAGCCGAAATCGGATTATTTGCCCTTATACTTGCGCTGGTCGTGGCCGTTGCGCAAACAATTGTGCCGCTTATTGGTGCATATCGGCGCAATATCAACATGATGAATTTCGCGAATCAGGCGGCTATGGCGCAATTGCTTTTAATCGCGCTGGCCTTTGGCTGCCTCACCTACGCCTTTGTGATTTCCGACTTCTCCCTGCTGGTTGTCACGCTGAACTCCAATTCGCAAATGCCGTTGCTTTATCGCTATACCGCCGTATGGGGGAATCACGAAGGCTCGCTGCTGCTCTGGGTGTTTATTCTGGTGATCTTCGGCGCGGCGGTGGCGGTGACCGGCAAGCGCCTTCCGGCCACGCTCAAGGCGCGGGTTCTGGCGGTGCAGGCCGCTATTTCAGCGGGGTTTCTAACCCTTATGATCTTCACTACCAACCCGTTTGCACGCCTGAACCCCGCAGCGATAGACGGGCAGGAACTCAACCCCCTGTTGCAGGATATTGGCCTCGCCATTCACCCGCCTTTCCTCTATCTCGGCTATGTCGGCTTCTCGATCACCTTCGCTTTTGCCATTGCCGCCCTGATGGAGGGGCGGGTGGATGCCGCCTGGGCGCGCTATGTTCGCCCCTGGGTGCTTGCCGCCTGGTGCTTTTTGACCCTGGGCATTACCCTTGGCAGCTATTGGGCCTATTACGAACTCGGCTGGGGCGGTTTCTGGTTTTGGGATCCGGTGGAGAACGCTTCGCTCATGCCGTGGATCGTGGGCACCGCCCTGCTGCACTCTGCCCTTGTGGTTGAAAAACGGCAGGCATTGGCGGTGTGGACAATCCTGCTCGCCATCCTCACCTTTTCCCTCAGCCTGATCGGCACCTTTCTGGTGCGCTCGGGCGTGCTCACCTCGGTGCATGCCTTTGCCACCGCGCCCGGGCGCGGTGTCGGGGTGCTGCTGATGCTGGCGCTGGTCATCGGCGGCGGGTTGACCCTGTTTGCCATCCGCTCGAACCGCTTTAAAAACCGCGCGGTGTTCGGGCTGGTAAGCCGCGAGGGCGGGTTGGTGCTCAACAATATCCTGCTGGTCACCATCGCGGGCACCGTCTTTCTCGGCACGTTTTATCCGCTCATCATCGAGCTGCTCAACGGCGAGAAAATCTCGGTGGGCGCGCCGTATTTCAACCAGACCTTTGGCCCGCTCATGGTGTTGCTCTCCATCGTGCTGGTGCTCGGCCCCGTGCTGCGCTGGAAGCGGGACAACCTTAAGGCGTCTCTCCTTCGCCTGCGCGGCCCTGCGGTGCTGGCCGTTTTCGGCGGGGGGCTGGTGGCGGCTATCTACGGCCCGTCAGAGATATTCGCGGCACTCGGGCTGGGGCTGGCCGCGTGGCTGGTTTTTGGCTCCCTGCTGATTTATGCCATCCGTATCCGCCTGTTCAAATCCCCCGCCGCGCGCTCATGGCAGCTTTTGCGCAGCACACCGCGCGCCATTTCCGGCATGGTTCTGGCCCATATCGGGCTGGGCCTGCTCATTGCCGGAGTGACCGGCGTCAGCGCGTGGCAGCAAGAGCGCATCCTGACCCTCGCCAAAGGGGAGTCGGTGGAAGTATCGGATTTTTCCGTTACTTTAGAAAGCATTACGCTTCTGAACGGGGCCAATTACCGCGCCGAGCGCGGACAATTCGGCATTTATAAAAACGGCGTGAAAATCCTTGAAATCTCCTCCGAGCGCCGCTTTTACCCCGTGAGCCAAAGGGTGACCACCGAGGCGGGCATTTCCCCGCGTTTTCTGGGCAACCTTTATATCGCCATCGGCGAAGAATCCCCCCGCGGTCGCTGGGTTGTGCGGGCATATTGGCACCCGCTGGTGCTGCTCATCTGGATCGGGCCGCTGTGCATGGCCCTGGGCGGGTTTGTGTCGCTGTCTGACCGGCGCTTCCGTATCGGAGCCCCGCAAAAAGCGCGCACTTCTCGCCTTAAGGTGGCATCATGAAGGTGTTTTTTCTGCTCCTGGCGCTGGCCGGCCCCGCGCTGGCGGTCGAACCAAGCGAAATGCTGGCCGACCCGGTGCTGGAGGCGCGCGCGCGCGTGCTCAGCAAGGGCCTGCGCTGCCTTGTCTGCCGCAACCAGAACATTGACGATTCCAATTCCGGCCTTGCGCGGGATCTGCGGGTGCTCCTGCGGGAGCGGTTGACGGCGGGCGATACCGACGCCGAGGCTGTGCAATTCCTTGTAAACCGGTTTGGCGACTATGTGCTGCTCAAACCGCCGCTTACCCTCTCGACCACCCTGCTGTGGTTTGGCCCGGCCCTGCTCATTCTGTTCGGCGCTGGCGGGTATGTTTTGTGGTGGCGCAAGCAGCCCAAAACGCCTGCCTCCGCACCGGAACTCACCGACAATGACCGCGCCCTGCTCAACGATATTCTCTCCCCGAAGGACCCCTCATGACTCTCTGGATCATCCTTACATTTCTGACCACAACAACGGCCCTTGCGCTGGCCTTCCCGCTTATCCGCCGGTTTGAGACCCCGCCCGGCGCTGAAGAACAGATCATTGCCATTGGCAAAGACCAGCTTGCGGAGCTGGCGCAGGAACAGGCCAGCGGGCAGATTGACAGCTCGGAGGCGGCGCTGGCCAGGGCCGAGATCGAGCGCCGGATTGTGGCAGCGGCCAAGGCCCCGCCCTCGGGCTTTACCGCCCCCGGGCCGCGCAGCCGTTTTGCCATGGTCTTTGCCATTGGCGGCTGGGTAGTGGCGGCGGCTACGGGGCTGTATTTCCTGTTCGGGCGGCCGGACCTGCCGACGCAGCCCTTCATGGCCTCGGCCAACACGCCCGTTGCCACACCTGTCACTGTAGCCGAACCCAGCCGTGGCGCGGCCATTCCGGAAACCCCGCCGGGCAATGTAAATGAATTGATCGCCAACCTCGAGGCACGGCTGGCCGATAACCCCAATGATGCCGAAGGGCTGCGCATGCTGGCCTGGTCCTATTTCAACACCGGGCGCTATGCGCTGGCGGCTGAAACCTATGGCAAGGCGGTGGCGCTCGACGCCAGCGACCCTGACGTGCTCTCGGCCTATGCCGAATCCCGCGTGCGGGCCGCTAACGGCATGGTCGATGCCCGCTCGGTCGAGATTGCCCGTCAGGCGCTGGCGCTAAATCCCGATGACCCCCGCGCCGGGTTTTTCATCGGCATGGCCGAGGAGCAGGCGGGCAACCCCGAAGAGGCGCTCACCATTTGGCAAGCCATACTGGACAAGGCCCCTGCGGGCGCGGACTGGGCCCCCGGGCTGGCCCAACGGGTGGAGGAACTGCGCGCTACACTTGGCGACCCCGCCCCTAGCATTCCACTAATGGGCGCAAACGGCGTGAACCTCCCCGAGGCCCCCGCTGCGCCCGGGCCAACACAGGCCGATGTGGCCGCCGCCGCCGATATGACAGCGCAAGACCGTGCCGCGATGATCTCGGGCATGGTGGACAGGTTGGCAGGCAAGCTGGCGGAAAACCCGAATGACCCCGAAGGCTGGCAACGCCTTATCCGCGCCTATATGGTGATGGGCGAAGAGGACAAGGCCCGCCAAGCCCTGCTCACCGCCAGCCGCGCGCTGGAGAACCAGCCCGATGTGGTAAACCTTCTGGTAACCTTCGCCACCGGTCTGGGTGTGCGGATGTAGCGAAAACCGATGACGACCTCACAGCTCATCCTTGTCTACCTGCTGCCCCTTACCGCCATCTGGGGCTATATCGTGCTGCACCGCACCCTGAAAGAACGCCGCGCCCTGAAGGTGCGGCAAGAGGTAGAGGCGGCAGGCATGACGGAGCCTGCCTCTCTGCACCCGCTGATCAACCCCGATTATTGCATCGGCTGCGGCGCTTGTGTGACCGCCTGCCCCGAGGGCAAAATATTGGGGTTGGTCAAGGGCAAGGCCCGGCTTCTGGAGCCGACCCGCTGCATTGGCCACGGGGCCTGCGCGGCCTCTTGCCCCGTGCACGGCATCGAACTGGTATTTGGCACCGAAAAGCGCGGCATGGATATTCCGGATGTCGGGCCGGATTTTCAAACCAACGTGCCGGGGATATATATTGCCGGTGAACTGGGCGGTATGGGGCTTATCCGCAATGCCATCGAGCAGGGCCGCCAGGCCATGGCCGAAATCGCCAAGCGGCCGCGCGGCGGGCACGGGCTGGATGTGGTGATTATCGGCGCGGGGCCATCGGGCATTTCTGCCAGCCTCGGCGCGCTTTCGGCCGGGCTGAACGCAAAAACCATCGAGCAGGACAGCCTCGGGGGCACCGTCTCGCACTTCCCGCGCGGCAAGCTGGTGATGACGGCCCCCGCCGAACTGCCGATTTTTGGCAAGATGAGCTTTCGGGAAACCACCAAGGAAACCTTGCTGGCGTTCTGGGAAAAGGTGATTACCGAAACCGGCGTGCAAATCAGCTTTGGCGAGCGGGTGGATGCCATCTCCCCTAAAGGCACCGGGTTTTTGGTGAAAACCACCAAAGGCGAATACGAAACCCGCGCGATATTGCTGTGCATAGGGCGGCGCGGCACGCCCCGCAAGCTTGGGGTGCCGGGGGAGGCGCAAAGCAAGGTGGTGTATCGCCTGATTGATGCCGAACAGTATCGCGGCCAGCACGTGCTGGTGGTGGGCGGCGGCGATAGCGCGCTGGAAGCGGCCACCTCGATTGCGGAGGTCGAGGGCAGCATTGTAACGATCTCCTATCGTTCGGGCGGTTTTTCCCGTGCCAAGGCCAAAAACCGCGACAAGGTGGCGGCGATGCAGGCCGAAGGCCACTTGCGGGTTTTGTTGAATTCCAACGTCAAGCGCATAGGAGCCACAGAGGTTGAAATTGAGCAAAAAGGCGAGATGATCACGGTGCCCAATGAAGCGGTGATTGTGTGTGCCGGGGGGATTCTCCCGACAGGATTTTTGAAATCATTTGGTGTGAATGTCGAGACAAAACATGGTGTTGCCTAGGATTTTACTGGTGTTGCTGCTGGCGGCCCCTGTGGCCGCACAATCCCCGAGCGAAGCTGCCCTTGCGGCAGCAAAGGCGGCGATCAGGGCGCAAAACTACCCGCAGGCGCTGGCGATTCTGGAGGCGCCGGATTTGGCCCAAACGCCGGAACTGCTGCTTATGCGCGCCTCGCTTTACCAGGCCGGGCGCGGGGTAGCGCGGGATGACCGGAAAGCCTTTCGCCTCACCCGAAGCGCCGCCGCAATGGGAAGCATCGAGGCGCAATATAACCTCGGGCGGCTATTGCTTTCCGGGCGCGGCGTGACGGCAGACCCGGAAGCCGGGCGGCGCTGGATCACCAAGGCGGCCGAGGGCGGGCATATCCGCGCCGCCGCGCTTCTGGTGAACCTGCTGCAAAGCGCGGCATCCCCCGCCCCGGCCCCACGGCCCGCGCAAACCATCGCCATAGCCCCCGTGCGGGGCTCCGATATTTCCCGCCGCATGGGCTGGACTCCGTTGATGGAAGCGGTCCAACGCGCCAGGCCCGAAGTGCTGGAATCCCTTCTTCCCGAGGCTGACCTGAACGCTCAGGATGCAGAGGGTCGCACCGCGCTTATGCTGGCAGTGAGTGCTGACAATATCAGCGCGGTTGATATGCTCTTACGGGCAGGGGCCGACCCTGAAGCGACCGATAAATCCGGCACAACCGCGCTTGGATATGCCGCCCACACCGGCAATAATCTGGTGGTCCGCATGCTGCTTTCTGCGGGGGTCTGGCCGGATATTCCCAATGTGCGCGGGCAAACACCGCTGGACGAGGCGATCGCCAGCCAGCACAGTGATACCGCGGTGCTTATGCTCGGAAAACGCGGGCTAACGCTTTCGGACGACCTGATGCGCCAGCTCTGGTTTCTGGCGGCCGAAAACGGCACACAAGCGCTGCTGGAGGCCCTGATCGCCCACGGGGCAACCTGCGATATGCAGGATGTGCAGCAACGCACCGCGCTGGACCTTGCGGCGGAAACCGGCAATCTGGTGTTGCTGCGGTTTTGCCTGCCTGCGGCCACGCCACCCTTGCTGGTGCGGGCCACGCGGGCGGGGCAGGTCGCCTTTGCCATGGAGCTTTTGGCGGCGGGCATAGATGCAAATGCCGCCAGCGAAAGCGGTAACACGGCGCTGCTCATCGCTGCCCATAAGGGCTACGCGCTGCTGGTTGAAGCCCTGCTGAACCGCCACGCCGACCCCGACCACCGCAACCATGCCGGAAACACCGCCCTTATGCTGGCGGCCGAAAACGGGCATCGGGAAATCGTTACACGCCTGCTTGCAGCGGGGGCCAACACGGGGCTGCGCAATAAACAGCGCGAACAAGCGCAGGATATTGCGCGCGCCGCCGGTTATCCGGAGCTTGCCGCCTTGCTGGAATAGCGCAGAGGTTATTGCTTTTGCCAACCGGCGTGCTAAGCAGGAACATGGCCGAACCAAACCCGAATATCCTGTCTCACGAAGCCCGTTTCAGCTGGGTAAGGCTGCGCACCCTGGTAATGCTGCGCTGGATGACCATTGCCGGACAATCCGCCGCGCTTTGGGTGGCGGTGGAATGGGTGAAGGTCGATATTCGCGTGGACCTCGCCGCCACCATTATTGGTATCGCCGTTGCGTTCAATATCGTGGCCACGGTGGTGTTCCCCGAAAACCGCCGCCTGAGCGAGCGTGCGGCCCTGCTGACGCTGTTGTTTGACCTTGTCCAGCTAGCGGCCCTGCTCGCCCTGACCGGCGGGCTGATGAACCCGTTTGCCGTGCTCTTGCTCACACCGGTGGTCATGGCAGCCACGGCTCTTAACCTGCGCGCAACAATTCTGCTCGGGCTGGTCGCCGCCAGCATCATTTCCGCCTTGCTGGTTTATCCACCCCCGATGACCTTGCTGGATGGCAGCGTTTTGCAGGCTCCCCCCATTCTGGCCTACGGCTTTTGGGTGGCTCTTATAACGTCGGTCGGTTTTCTCGCCGTCTATTCCCGCAAAATAATGGTAGAAATATTTTCCATGTCACAGGCCCTGGCCGCCACCCAAACCGCGCTTGGGCGCGAGCAACGCCTCACCGCGCTAACGGGTGTGGTGGCCGCCGCCGCCCACGAGCTGGGCACGCCGTTGGCAACCATAAAAATGGTCAGCACCGAACTGGTAGACGAATTGGGTGACCAGCCGGAATTGCTGGAAGATGTGAAACTGATCCGCGAACAGGCCAACCGCTGCCGCGATATTCTGCACGAAATGGGGCGCACCGGCAAAGATGACGCGCTGATGCAGATCGCTCCGATTTCGGCACTGGTGCTGGAAGCAATGGAACCGCATCAGGACCGTGGCAAACGCATTATCCCGCGTATAAACGGCCGCATAAATGATGGTCCCGGGGCCGACCATATGCTGGTGGCACGGCAATCGGAAATCATCCACGGGCTGCGCAACCTGATCCAGAATGCGGTTGATTTTGCCGCCGGCACGGTATGGGTCGATATTAACTGGGACAAGGCCCATCTGAAGGTGCATGTCGGCGATGACGGCCCGGGCTACCCGGCCCACCTGATCGGCCGCATTGGCGACCCCTTTGTGCGCAAACGCGGTTATGTGGACCCCAACCGCCCGGGCTATGAAGGCATGGGCCTCGGGCTGTTTATTGCCAAAACCCTGCTGGAACGCACCGGCGCGCAACTGACCTTTGCCAACGGGTCTGAATGGGATGAAAGCGATGTGCCGGTGGAAAAGGCCCGCCCGACCGGGGCGATTGTTGAAGTGGTGTGGGAGCGCGCCACCCTGGAAGTATCGTTGGCCCAGGCCCGCGCCCCGCTGGGTGAAAACCAACATTTCGGCTATTGAACAGTGGCAAAAACCCACAACTTGGCGTATCCTGTCACGGTTTTTCACCCGCCCCGATTCTGAATCGGGGTGCAATGCCGCAGGAGAGAGCCGCTGAAATTTGCCGGTTTAAAATGGATTTGTATGGCCACGCTGGCCATCGGTTTTATATCTGTGACCCCCGCCGAGGCCCAAAGGCGTAGCGGGTTTTTTGCCCAGCTCTTTGGCACCGGCCACAACACCCGAACCGCGCCCGCCGTATCTTCCAGCCAGCGCCGTATAAACCGCGCCGTGCAAACCGCGTTAAACTATTTCGAATTTGATGCCGGCAGTGTGGACGGCATTTTTGGCCGCAAATCCAGAGCCGCCGCCAAGGCTTTTCAGGGCTTTATGGGCTATGAAGAAACCGGGCAACTCACCCGTGAAGAAAGCCGGGTTCTACTAACGGCAT
>JALWPC010000601.1 GCA_026995265.1 Paracoccaceae bacterium | reverse complement strand
CCCACCGAGTCGCTAAATCCGATGACCAGAATGCGGTCACGATCCAGCGCGCCGCTGCTGATAAGGTTGGAAATCCGGCGCACGTCGGCCACCCCGCGGGCATCCAGCGTGGAGGAGCCGGTCAGAAAGCGCAGGGTTGTTGACAGGCGCGTTGCCGTTGAAACCTCGGCAAGGTAGTTGCGATACGCATTTATCCCTTGGGAATTCAGCCCTTCCGCCAGCATGGCCGAGAGCAGGCGCTCGCCTTGCGCGCTCATGGGTTGCTGGTTGATCGCAAGCCCGACAAGCCCGACCTTTACCGCTGCGGCCTGGCCTTGGTCAGATACCAGATAATCGGCGATAGATGCGGCAAGGTCAGGGATCTCGTGGTTTTTCAGCGTGTAGAGATTCCATGTGGATGTCAGCGGATATTCACCCGTTTGCAGCGAAAAATCATTGGCGCTGGAGAACATGTTGCAGGTGTTGCGCGTGCTCGGAATTTTCGTATCCTGCGTGCCGGAACGATAGGCCACCGCAAATGCCGACGGGTCGTCGGCAATAGTTTTGCCCAATTCGTCCAACGAGTCATGCACTATAATATTTTCAATCGGGCGCAATCCTCGCGGTGCCAGAATATCACGCTCGACCACGCGGGCCAGGTTGCTGTCCGGGCTCAGGGAATGCACGGTAATCGGAAGGTCGTCGCCGCCGATCTCAGCCCAGTTGGTAATGCGGCCCGAAAGGATATCACCCATCTGGGTGATCGAGATCGAGGATACCCGGTTGGCCGGGTTGATATGGGCAACCAGCGCATCAAGCGCGATAGGGCGGGCGGCGAGGAATTCGTTGATATCCGGCACAGCCATGCCGGTGACTTCCGACACGGTTTCCGCCGAAAAGGCCTCGCGAGTGAGCGCAAAGGCGGCCCCGCTGGAGAACAGGTCTTCAATGGATTTCCGGTCATTTGCCGCAACAACCGTTATATCGGCAACCAGCGCGCCGGTGTTGTCGCCAATCAGATATTGCGTGTTGCCTTCCCCCCCGATGGAGCGGGTGAGGTTCAGGGATTTTTCGTCGGTGAAACGGGCCAAGGCCTCGCCAATAAAGGCCTCGCCTTCATCGGGCGGCGAGGCAATGGTGAAGCGCGCCACCACGGGGCCGGTATCAGGGCAGGCCGCGCCTTCGCATTGCACAAACTCGCCACGGATGGTCAGCACGCCCACGGTGGTTTTCAGGATATAATTGGTGCCGTCAAACTCCTGCAATTGCCCTTCAAAGAAAGTGCCGTCGCCCGAGCGGAGAATGACGGTTTTGTCAACCTCGGCCACCTGGGTTTCGGCGGGGCAGGCATCGCCAACGCATTGCACGTATTCACCGCGAATGGTGAGCACGCCGATCGTTGTTTTCAGGATATAGTTGGTGCCGTCATACCCCAAAAGCTCGCCGGCAAAGGACGAGCCGTCCGACGAATTCAGAACGACCTCTGTGCTGTCGGAGGGGCAGGCATCGCCGATACAGTCAACCTCGCTGCGTGGCACGTTCATTTCGCCAATTATCGTGCGTAAGACATAAAAGTCTTTGTCTGACGAAACCAGCTCGCCTGTGGCCTCGAAACTCTGGTTGTGCGAGCGCAATGTGACAGTGTTTTCCTGCGCCGCCACAAGCGGGGCATACATTACGCCAACCAGAAACAGGCACCAAGCAAATATCTCTTTAAACTTTTTCATTTTTTCTCGTTCCGTCATAAACCCGTGCGGCGAAGATCAACGCGGGATGATCCCGGTAATCCCCTCCACAAAGAACCCCATTGTAAGTAGATCTGAATCAGAAGCGGTTTCCCCGGCCGCCAGCCAACCCGTGCCGTCCTGCTTGCGAATTGGCCCCGTGAAAGGATGCAGGCGCCCCGCGCGAATGCGGGAAACGGCATCGGCGGCCTGCTCCTGGATACGCAACGGAATCCGGTCTGAAAACGGGGCGATTTCAAGCATCTCTGTGTCAAGGCCGCCCCACGTATCTGTGCTTTCCCATGTGCCGTCCAGCAAGGCCTGAACGCGTCGAATGTAGTAGGGGCCCCAGTGGTCCACCGAGGCGGAAAGCTGCGAATTGGGGCCATAGGCCACCATATCGGAAGATTGCCCGAACGCGAAAACGCCCAGTTCTTCGGCCACTTTCATGGGTTCGGCGGTATCTGTATGTTGCATCAGAATATCGGCCCCGTTGGCAATAAGCTGCCGCGCAGCGGCTTCTTCCGCCGGCGGGTTATACCACGAATTCAGCCAAACAATATCGAATTCAATATCGGGGTTGACGGATCGCGCCGCCAGAAAGGCCACATTGATGCCGCGAATAACTTCGGGGATTGGATAGGCGGCAATATAACCGACCCTGTTGGTTTTGGTCATCTGTCCGGCAATTATCCCCTGCGAAACGCGGCCTTCATAAAAGCGGATGTTGTAGGTCGACATATTGTCGGTGCGCACATAGCCGGTGGCCTGCTCGATTTTGATGTCCGGAAACTCGTGCGCCAACTGGATAGAGGGCATCATATAGCCGAATGACGTGGTGAAAATCATGTCATAGCCGTCATTGGCAATCTGGCGCAGGGTGTCCATGGCGTCCATCCCCTCGGGAACGTTTTCAAACGCGGTGGTTATCACCTTGTCGCCGAAATATTCCTGCACGGCCAGGCGGCCCTGTTCGTGCTCGTGGGTCCAGCCAATGGGGTCCCCCGCCGGGGAGATATACACAAAGGCGATTTTCGGCACATCTTGTGCAAAGGCCATTTGCGCAAACAAAGCGAAAATCAATACAGCAACTAGCTTAATCGTGTGCATAAGCGTCTCCAGGCGACATTTGACTTTGCTCCAAATTACAATTTATAGTGTTAAATCAG
>JALWPC010000600.1 GCA_026995265.1 Paracoccaceae bacterium | reverse complement strand
GCCACCCGCCAATGGGTGCCCGCGCCGCCCGGGCTCACCACCACCGCATCGCTCTGCCAGTCCGCGCCGTCATATACCACCGCTTCCGCCGTCGTTTCATCCCAGCCGCGCCAGCCCAGCTTGGGCACCATAAACACCCAGCCGCCATTGGCCTGCACCGCCACCTCGCCATCATGGCCCGCCCAGGCGCCACTCGCGCCCGTGCCGATCCCGTAGGCCGTGCCATCCACCGCCACCGGCGGCACCGTCACCCCGCGCGCTTTCAGGCGCATTTGCGCCACCGCATCGGCCCGCGCCACCGCCTCGTTCACCGTCACATGCTTTTGCGCCTGCGCCGCGTCAAGAAGCGGCATGCCAAAGTTATATGTCTTAGCCATTTATGGTTATCCTCGCATCGGGGCCAGCCCCATAAGTTGTTGAGATTTGAGCGACTTCCAGGTCATACGGCACCACCGCCCCGTCTGCCCCCTGCATCGCCGAAGTGTAGGTAAAGCCCGGTGCGCCCAGCGTGACCTCGCGCAACACCACGCCACCTTTGACCACCCGCAGGCGATAGGATTCCACTTCCTCGCCCAGCGGCACCTCCGGCCCCGCCCAGCTATCGCCATCAATGCGGGTGCGGCGTATCCAGCTCACCGCAAGGTCGCCGCTGCCCTCTGCCCGCAAGTGCGCAGGCGCATAGGGCCGCAGCCCGACGCCCTCGAAAGTCTCCACCGAGTGCACATAGCGCGGGCTGTCATAGCCCAGCTTGGCAGGCCCGATCCGGTAATGCCGCGGCAGACCCCGCCACGAGGCGGGCACATCAAGCTGCACCTGCGCCCCATCGAGCAGCACAAAATCCGCCCCCGCGAGCCAAACGTCTGGCATGATCCCGTCCGTCCCCGCCTGCCCGCGCAACAGCCCTGTCAGCCGGTATTCACTCGGCGCGATCAGCAGGGCGTCGCGAAACTGCAACACCTCCCAGTCGCCGCTGCCCGCCCGCACCGCCGCGAGGTTGGCCCCATTCAGCACCTCCAGCGCCGAGCGGCTCTGCAAGTCCCCGCCCGAGACCTTTACCCGCACAGAAGCCTCGCTCCAGCGCCCCGCATCGGCGCGGGGCAGGTTGTCGAGCAACGCCCCCACCACCGCGCGCCGGGGCACCAGCCCTTCCAGCGCATAGCCCGCATCCTGCGGCGCGCTCAGCACCGCCATTTCGCCGGGCCAAGGCGTCGCCGTCACCGCCACCGTCGGGGCGTGGGGCAGCTCGTTGCCGCGCAGCAATGGCAGGTCCATGAACTCTGCATAAACCGGCCCCGCCGAAATCGGCACGCCCCGGTCAAACACCCGATCTTCTGCTAAAGCAGGCGCATACACCCCCGGCTCCACCCGGGTTGCGCTCACCTTGCGCAGCCCGAAATCTTCAACCCTGTCAATGCGATAGCGAGTCTCCACGCCCCCGTCATCCAGCGCCACAACATCCCCCGCCGCCAGCGCCAGCCTGCTTGGCGGCAAGGCAAATTCCACCTTGTCCCGCGCAATCCGCGCCTCGGCGAGCCAGCGCGCCGCCACCCCGCTGGCCTGCCCGCTGGACAGCGCCACAGGCAGCTCCGTGCTGCTCACCCGAGGGGCCAGCGCATCGGGGAAGGCCGCCTCCGCCGCGCCCCCCTGAAAGTCGTTCATCGGCTCCACATAGCCCACCCGCACCCGCGCCGCCGTCTCGCTTTCGGGGGTGCGCGTCAGGCTCAGCGCCGGTTGCGCCCCCTCCACGGCAAAATCATCGGCCCCCAGCGCCGCCTTCGCCCGCCCATCCAGCGTGCGAAACACCATCTCTCCGCCGCTCTCGAAGCTCTCGAACCCATAGGCCAGCATCAAAGGTTGCACCCCTTGCCGCGCCGTCTCGTTGCGGTCCAGCAAAGCCCCAGAAACCACCCCGTGCAGCCCGTCCACATTCACCGCCTCCACACCGGAGCGCGCGCAAATCTCCCGCACAACCCCATCCAGCGGGGCCGCCGTCATCCGCCCCGAAATCCAGTGCCCGCGCGCATAATTCGCCCCGTCGGACCATACCGAGCCACGCGTTGGAAAATCCGGCCAAGGCCGCGCATCCCATGCCCAGACATGGGCGCGGTTCATCTCCACCATCGGCGCGCCGTAAACATCCGAAACCGGATTATGCGCCGCCCAATAGCCATAGATCGCCCGCAAATACTGCACCTGCACAAAATCATCCCGCCCGCCGCTGCTATAGTAAGGCACATGGGATTCCGATGATTTCGGGTCCAAAAACACATTCGGCTGATTAGTCCCCTTGTCAATCGCAGGGCAGCCCAGTTCGGTGAACCAGATCGGCTTGCTCTGCGGAATCCAGTCGGTATATCCCGCATTACGCACGCCCCCAATCCGGTTCCGGTGCCCCCAGCGCCACCAGTTTTCAATATCTTTGTAGCGGAAAACCCAAGGCTCGTTATAGGCCCCGTCCTCTATCTTTGTGCGCACCTGCAAATCCCGCGCCTCGGCATTGGCATAATACCAATCATAGCCCTCGCCTCCGGCCACATTACCCTTCAGGTAATCAAGGTTATAGATCGACCCGTGGGCGGCATCGGCATGGTCCTCCCCATCGCGCCAATCCGAAAGCGGCATGTAGTTATCAATGCCGATAAAGTCGATATTATCATCTGCCCAGAGCGCATCGAGGTGAAACAGCACATCCCCCGAGCCATCTTGCGGGTGATAGCCGAAATACTCCGACCAATCCGCCGCATAGCCAATCTTGGCGCCAGGCAAAATCGCCCGCACATCCGCCGCCAGCGCCCTGAGCGCCGCCACCACCGGAAACACCTCCGCGCCGGAGCGCAGCGTGGTTAGCCCCCGCAATTCCGAGCCAATGCAAAACGC
>JALWPC010000599.1 GCA_026995265.1 Paracoccaceae bacterium | reverse complement strand
ACCCCTTCCGGCCGCAGGTTCTCCGCCATTTCCTCAAAGCCCTGCTGCCAGTTGGCAGACATCGCTACCGCTTCCAGCTCCACCAGACCCGGCGAAACATTCAGGATGGATTGCTCGGTCAGGGGCGCAAGGCGCAGGGCGAATTCAAAAGCGGGCAGCCAGTTTTCCGGCGCGTTGTCAATCGGTTCGGTGACGTTGGAAACACTGGCATTGCTCCCGAGTGTTTCAACATAGCGCGTATAAATCTGCACGCTCTTCCCTTGTGGCATCCGCCCCAGAAAGGAAAAGCTGTCACCGTCTTTAAGGATTTCCACAAAGGGCGGCTCAGGCGCATCAGATTGCGCCAGCGCCTCGTTCAGCGTGGTTTCATCCACCAGATTGTCACCAAAGATAAGCCGCGCAATATTGCCGGCCCGCGATTGCGCCGCCGCGCTTTGGGCCTCCCCCCGCAGGGTGACTAAAAATCCATCGGTTTCGGCCCTGGCCCAATCAATGCCACCGGCATAAAACGCCTGCTCCAGTTCGGCCTTCTGCCCAGCTTCGACCCAGCGAATGGTGCTGCTCGCGATCACCCATGCAGCCACCGCACCAACGGCAAAAAAGACAGTGGCAAATATAAGGGCGATAGGGCGCATTTTATCTCGATTTTTCAAAGCTTCCCTAGGGTGATAGGGGATTACCCCAAGGGGTTCAAGCTCACAAAAGCGCCGATAGGCCAAGCAATGCCGATGCAATCAGCCCCGCGTCGCGGTTAGAGCGAAACAGGTGCAGGCAGGTGTCGCCATCGTTGATATCCAGCCGTTTGAGCTGCCACATGAGGTGCATACCAAAGCCCCAAGGGGCCAGCAGTGCCACCGCCAGCGGCACCGGCTGTCTGAGCGGCACCAGCGCCACGATCACCGCCAGCGCCATCAGCATAACCGCCAGCACCTGAAAGCCCAGCAACCACTTTTTTGTGGCCGCGCCAAACAGCCGCGCGGTGGATTTCACCCCGATCAGGGCGTCATCGTCGCGGTCCTGATGGGCATAGATGGTGTCATAAAATAGCGTCCAGGCAATGCCCGCAAGGTAGAGCAAAACGGAGGCGAGCGACAGGCTGCCCCAATGCGCCGCCCAGGCCAGCAGCGCCCCCCAGTTAAAGGCCACGCCAAGAAAAACCTGCGGCCACCAGGTAAAGCGCTTGGCAAACGGGTAGACGGCCACGGGTAGCAGGGCGGCAATGCCCAGCCCGATGGTGAACCCGTTAAAGCTTAGCAAAATCAGCGCCGAAACGGCAACCTGTGCCCCCATCCATACCAGCGCCTTCTTCACACTCACCTGCCCGGAGGGCAGCGGGCGCGAGCGGGTGCGGGCCACCTGGGCATCAATATCACGGTCGGTTATATCGTTCCAGGTGCAACCCGCGCCGCGCATAAGGAAGGCCCCGATGATACAGCCCAGCGCAATCCAGAGGTCAAACAATGAGCCCCCCGCAGGGTCTGCCGCCACCGCAAGGCCAAGCCCCCAGAAGCACGGCAGCAACAGCAGCCATGTGCCGATGGGGCGGTCAAACCGGCCAAGCCGCAGATAGGGGCGAGCAAAGGCGGGCGCATGGGCATCCACCCAGTTTTGCGCCGGGGCGTCGGCCACGCGGCCACTGTCGTTTTCGGGCGTTTCCATATCGGGCCTCTGGTTGCTTGGCCCCTTGTAATTCGGCTGGCATGGCGGCGCAAGCACCCTCCGGATTTTGCCACAGGCACGAAGGGTTGACGGAGGCGCGGGCAGACCCGTGCCACACGTGCAATGGCAGGCGCGCCGCCACCGCCCGAACGCGAGGATTTTTGCGCAGCAAAAACCGGAGCGGAGGGCTACATGGTGCAGCTTTTTCCCTTATACAGTTTCGGGTTAGCCGTGGTCTTCGGCGCTATCATCCACCTCGTCATGGTCGCCATCAGCTTCGCCATCCATATGCTCGTCAGAGCCTTCATGCATCATGTCCATAATGCTTTCCGGAATGTCTTCTTCCGAAAACAGCGCCTGCTCTTCGGCATCATGGGCAAAAGCGATAATTGCAGCCAGTTCGGCCCCATCCAGCTCAATCTGGTTGCCCAACTCGTCTTGCTGCATATAGATCATCGGCTCTGCCCCGCGCCACATTCTGGCAGCAAATTCAAACGGGTCCATCGGGCCGCCGGTCGGGTCATAATCCAGCGCGGGGGCATCCTCTCCACCCACACCGTTGATGGAGTGGCAAACAACACAGCCCTTGGCCGCAAACAAGGTCCGGCCCTGTGTGGCGTCAAAATCGGGCATCAGCAGGCCACCTGCTGCAAAGGCGGATTGGGCGCCCAGCATAGCGACGGCGATATAGGAAACGGGGCGGATAACAGAATTGATCATCGGTCTCTCCTTGAGTTTGTGATGATCAACTATAGGCGGGTTTTCCTTGGCCCGTATATTGACTGATGTCAAATCTCCTAGAGCAAATAGCAACTATCGTGTAACGCTTTGTAACAAGCGCTAATCCCAGCGGCCCAGCGCCGCTTCATCCGCTTCGCGGGCGTCTACCCAGCCGCTTCCGGCTTCCTTTTTCCAGAACGGCGCGCGGGATTTCAGGAAATCCATGATGAATTCTGCCGCCTCGAACGCTGCCTGCCGGTGCGGCGAGGCGGTGAGCACCAGCACAATTTGTGCGCCGGCCTCCAGTGGCCCATAGCGATGGATGATCCGGCAATCCTGCAATTCCCAGCGCCCCCGCGCCTCGGCCTCGATTGCCTCCAGCGCTTTTTCGGTCATGCCCGGGTAGTGCTCCAGCACCATCTCATTGCCCCCCGCCATCTCCCGCACCAGCCCGGTAAAGCTGACCAGCGCGCCGATGTCGGCACGGCCAGAGGTCAGCGC
>JALWPC010000598.1 GCA_026995265.1 Paracoccaceae bacterium | reverse complement strand
TGGCTGGGGGTGGCGAACAGCACATCCAGCGCTTGCGGCAGGGCCTCGGGAGGCAGCCCCTCATCGTCGATCTGCACCGGCACCCGCTGGCAACCCGCATGGCGCAGCACCTCGCGGATGCCGTGGTAACCCGGGTCCTCGAAGGCGGCGATGCTGGTGTCATCGAGCAGCAATTGCCCCGCCATCCACATGGCGTTCTGCGCCCCCACCGTGACCAGAATCTGCTCGGGCCGCGCCAGAATCCCCCGCCGCGGCAGGGTGTGCCGCGCGATGAATTTGATCAGCTCGGGGTCATCATGGCCCGCATAATCAGACGTCAGGCTGTCAAACTCCTTCTTGCCCAGCGCCTGCAGGGCGCAGAGCCGCCAATGGGCCTGGTTGAACAGGGTCGGGTCCGGCTGGCCGCAGATGAAGGGGTAGGGGTAGTGCCGCCAGTTCACCTCTTTTTTCACCGTCTTGCCCCCGGCAAAACGGCGGCGCAGGGCTCCGTCCCAGTCCACAAGGTCGCCGGTGGTTTCGCCTGGCAGGCTGGGCAGGGGCACGCTCGGCGCGGTCTCGGACACATAATAGCCCGAGCGCCCTTTGGCGGTGATGTAGTCATCGGCCACCAATTCATGATAGGCCAGCGTCACCGTAATGCGCGAAATGCCCAGATGCGCCGCCAGCTTGCGCGAGCTTGGCAGCTTCTCCCCCGCCGCAAAGCGCCCCGAGAGAATGGCCGAGGCCACGATCTGCCTTATCTGGTTTTGCAGGGAGCCCTGAAAGTTCGGGTCCAGAAAGAACATGTCTTCGGCGAGGGGCATTGGCTCTCCAACTGGACTTAAATCGAGGTTCAAACTGGGGGTAATGGAAGCATGAAGCTGTGTCTACGGTCAAGGCAGAACCGCACCAGGCGCGGGGCTCGCATTCTCACATCTGTTATAAAAGGAGCGGTCATGGCCTATGATCACAGCACCAACTCGCTTGAAGAATACTGGATTCCGTTTACCGACAATAAAGGCTTCAAAAGCGACCCCCGTTTGATCGTGTCCGGCAGCGGCACCTACATGACGACTCACCAGGGCGGGCAGGTGATAGACGGCTCTTCGGGGCTGTTTTGCTCCCCTGCGGGCCACGCGCACCCTAAAATCGTCGAGGCGGTGCATGAAACCATGAAAGAGCTCACCTATGTGGCGGCGTTTGGCACCTCCCACCCGCTGAGCTTTGCGCTGGCGGCCAAGGTGGCCAAGCTGCTGCCCGAAGAGATCAACCATGTGTTTTTCGTCAACTCCGGCTCCGAGGCGGTGGATACGGCGCTGAAAATCGCCATGGCCTACCATAGCGCCAGGGGGCAGGACCGCGCGCGCTTTGTCTCCCGCGAGCGGGCCTATCACGGGGTGAATATCGGCGGCGTGTCGCTTTCCGGCCTTGTGAATAACCGCAAGACCTTCCCGGCGGTGATGCCCAATGTGGTGATGATGCGCCACACTTGGGACGAGGCCGAGCTGTTTGTGCAGGGCCAGCCCGAAGGGCGCGGGGTGGAGCTGGCAAACGACCTTCAGCGCGCTGTCGATACCTTCGGCGGGCAGACCATCGCCGCCTGTTTTGTCGAGCCCGTGGCGGGCTCGACCGGTGTGCTCAACCCGCCCAAGGGCTACCTTGAGCGCCTGCGGGAAATCTGCGACGCCGAGGGGATTTTGCTGGTGTTTGACGAGGTTATCACCGGCTTTGGCCGTATCGGCGGCAAGTTTGCGGCGGATGTGTTTGGCGTCACGCCCGACATCATGACCATGGCCAAGGCGCTGACTAACGGCTCCATTCCCATGGGCGCGGTGGCGGTGAAGGACAGCATCTACGAGGCGATCACCGACAGCGCCGCCCCCGGCGCCATCGAGTTCTTCCACGGCTACACCTATTCGGGCCACCCCGCCGCCTGCGCCGCCGGCCTTGCGGCCCTGAGCCTTTACGAAGACGAAGGCCTGTTCGAACAGGCCGCCGCCCTGTCGCCCTACTTTCTGGAGGCCGTTTTCTCGCTGCGCGACCACCCGATGGTGAAGGACATTCGCGGCATTGGCTCATTGGCGGGGGTGGAGCTCCATAGCAACGGCACGCCGGGCGCCCGTGGCGGCCAATGCCAGAAGGACCTGTTCTGGAACGGGATGCACGTAAAGTTCACCGGCGATACCGGCATCTTGGCGCCGATGTTCATCGCCGAGGAAAGCCATATCGACGAGATGATAGCCAAGCTGCGCCTGACCCTGGACGGGCTAAGCTAGACCCGCCGAGGCGCAGCCGAGGCCACCGCCCAAACGTGTGGGGTTTTTTGCATTGGCAAAAAGCCGCACACGGAGGGTTCCCTGCTGTGTTTGCCGCATATCAGCCTTCGCCGCGATATGTCTCGGTGAAATAAAGAATGCTCGCCAGCGGAACGATGTGGTCTGTATGGGCGCGATAGCCCTCGCTTTCCCGCACCCGCACCCAATCCCGCCCCTTGTCTCTGACCTCGCCTTCAATAGCCAGTTGCTGGTTATGACCGGACTCCGCGGGCGATTTCTGTTCGGTCAGATAGAATCTGTAACTGTATTTGCCGGAGCCAACCGTAATTTCATCCAGAATAGTCGGATTCAACCGTTTTGCTTTGGGGATCGGATTAGATGGATTTGTGTTCATAAAGTGTCCTTACATTAGAAAATACAGGTGAAAGGTTAGGCCCGGGTTGGCAACCTGTAAAGGGCCAGCACTTCAGCAGTATAGCCTAACGACAAAAGTATGACGCTATGCAGGGGAATCGCATTTGGGTTTTGACAAAACAGTTTGAATAGATTCTTGAGGTTTCACTACGTTATGGAGGCTCAGGATGCGAACAATCATAAGCTATTTCAACGATATGGATGACCCCCGCACGG
>JALWPC010000597.1 GCA_026995265.1 Paracoccaceae bacterium | reverse complement strand
GCCGCGATGCGGCCATCGGGCTTGTGGCCGGGGCTTGTGGTCGCGCCCGTGTCGCATTGACGTCCACGTGCAAATGATTAGGCTGGGCAGAAATGAAGAGGTTCTCAAATGGCACTATCCTATAAAGCCCGTCGGCGCTGGTCGCTGGTTATTCTGTTGCTCGGCATGCCCGCCTATGTCGCTTTCGTCTGGTGGGCGATGAGCCTGATGGAGCGCTTGCCGTTCTGGCTGGAATTACCGACCTACATCTTCCTTGGCGTGGCGTGGATTCTTCCGTTCAGGGCCGTATTTCTCGGCGTGGGCAAGGCGGACCCGGACGCCGAGGAATGAAGTTCTCCACCCCCGTTCTGCTGGTCGGCAACGGGCCGGTGGACGCGGGCGCAATGGCTTTGGCGCGCCCCCTTTGCGGGGCGGTGGTGGCGGCCGATGGCGGGGTGCAGGCGGCATTGGCGCACGGGGTGCAGCCCACAGCGGTGATTGGCGATATGGATTCCTGCACGCCGGATGTCCGACAGATGTCCGACATAAAGATTACCGAAATATCCGAGCAGAACAGCACCGATTTCGAGAAGTGCCTGGGCATCATCAATGCCCCGCTGATCATCGGTCTCGGCTTCCTTGGCGGACGGCTGGACCACGAACTGGCGGCGCTCAATGCGTTGGTGCAAAGCCCGCAGGCCGTGGTGCTTGTTGGTGAGACCGACCTTGTGTTCCGCCTGCCCAAAACCACCCACCTGACGCTCCCTATCCGCACCAGAATCTCGACCTTCCCCATGGGGAAGGTCGCAGGCGTCACCAGCACCGGCCTCGCCTGGCCGCTGGATGGCCTCACGCTTGCGCCCGATGGCCAGATCAGCACCTCGAACCGCACCACCGCGCCGGACATCACCCTTACCAACCCCGATCAGCCGCTCCTGTGCATCCTGCCCCGTGCCCATCTGCCAGCGACACTTAAGCGCTTTATCTCCTGAGCGCGCTCCTGTATTGGCTGGCGCTCAATATAGGAGCCCCCATGCCAAACACGCCCCCACCCCTGACCCTTTCGGACTACGCCAAAAAGCTGGTTGGCCAGCGCGGCAGTGCCGGGCACCTGACCCTTGGCCAGCTCAAAACCGAGGTGCTTTCGGGCCTGACCGTGGCGCTGGCGCTGGTGCCCGAGGCCGTGGCTTTTGCCTTTGTTGCGGGGGTGGACCCGCTGGTGGGGCTTTATGCGGCCTTTTTGGTGGGGTTGGTGACGGCGCTGTTTGGCGGGCGGCCGGGGATGATCTCGGGCGCGACGGGGGCGCTGGCGGTGGTGATGGTGGAACTGGTGGCGAGCCACGGGGTGCAATACCTGTTTGCAACCGTAGTGCTGATGGGCATTTTGCAGATACTGGCGGGGGTTTTCCGGCTCGGGAAGTTCATCCGCATGGTGCCGCATCCGGTGATGCTGGGTTTTGTCAACGGCCTTGCGATTGTGATTTTCAAGGCGCAACTGGAGCAGTTCAAGGTGGTGGGCGCGGGGGGTGAAAAGGTGTGGATGAGCGGGCCGACCCTGTGGCTCACCCTTGGCCTTGTGGCCGGCACCATGGCGCTGATCTGGCTCACGCCCAAGCTCACCAAAGCCATTCCGGCACCGCTGGTCGCCATCGGTGTTGTCGCCACGCTGGTCATCGTGCTGGACCTCCCCGTGCCCCGCGTTGGTGACCTTGCCTCGCTGAAGGGCGAGCTGCCGACCTTCGCCATTCCTGAGGTGCCCTTTACGCTCGACACCCTGAAAATCATCCTCCCCTATGCCTTCATTCTGGCCGCCATTGGCCTGATTGAAAGCCTGCTGACGCTGAACCTCGTTGGCTCCATGACCGGCAAAACCGGCGGGGCCAGTAAGGAGTGCCTTGCCCAAGGCGCGGCTAATGTGGTGACAGGGTTTTTCGGCGGCATGGGCGGTTGTGCGATGATCGGGCAATCGATGATCAACATCAAATCCGGCGGGCGCACCCGGGTTTCCGGCACCATGGCGGCGCTGTTTTTGCTCGCATTTATCCTGTTTGCCAGCGCCCTGATCGAGCTGATCCCGCTGGCGGCGCTGGTGGGGGTGATGTTTATGGTCGTCATCGGCACCTTTGCGTGGCAAAGCATCGGCGTTTTGCGCCGCGTGCCAAGGTCCGACGCGCTGGTGATTCTGCTGGTGACGGGGGTAACCGTGGCCGAAGACCTCGCCACGGCGGTGATCGTCGGCGTCATCTTCTCGGCGCTGGTCTACTCCTGGAACGCCGCCTCGCGCATTCACGCCCGCGCGCGGCCCTCGGAAACCGAAGAAGGCGCGCGGGTTTACGAGATCGAAGGGCCGTTGTTTTTTGGTTCCGCGGGCAGCTTTATCGAGCTGTTTGACCCCGAGAACGACCCCGACACGGTGATCCTTGACTTCATGGCCTCGCGGGTGGTGGACCACTCGGCCCTGCAAGCCATCGAGGCCGTGGCTGCTAAATATCAGGCCGCTGGCAAGCGCCTGCAACTCCGGCACCTGACGCCCGATTGCCATAAGCTTCTAAGAAAAGCGGGGCAGCTTATGGTGGATACCGAGGATGACCCGCATTACCGTGTCGCGGTAGATTATGATATAAGGACGGGGCGGTTGGGCACGGAACACTAGCCGGGCGCGCCCCTCCTCGGCGACCCTGCGGGCCACCTCGTCGGGGCGTGTCGGGCAAGCCCGACGGGGGGTCGGGCAGGGTTCTCCCGATGCGGACCGGTTCCCGCCCTAGGCGGTTTGTTCACTGAATAGTGGTGCCCCATGACGGATTTGAACCGCCGACCTACTATTTACGAAACAGTTGCTCTACCGACTGAGCTAATGGGGCATTGGGGGCGGTTTAGCGGCCCTTGACTGGGCTTTCAAGAGCTTTTCTGCCATTTCCAGCGCGGTGATCATGCTGGCGGGGTCGGCTGTGCCAAGCCCTGCGATGTCAAAGGCGGTGCCGTGGTCGGGGGAGGTGCGAATAAACGGCAGGCCAAGGGTGATGTTGACGCCTTTTTCCAGGCCCAGATACTTCACCGGAATCAGGCCCTGATCGTGGTATTGCGCCACCACCACATCAAACTTGCCCGCGCGGGCCATCATGTAAACGGTGTCGCCGGGCCAGGGGCCGGACACGTTCAGCCCCTCGGTGCGCATCGCCTCGATGGCGGGGGTGATGATGCGGATTTCCTCATCGCCAAAGCGCCCGCCTTCGCCCGCATGGGGGTTGAGGCCGGCCACCGCAATGCGGGGGTGCGGCACACCCATGGCTTCCAGCCCCCGTTGCGCCAGCCGGATCGCGTGGATCTGGGCGGGGTAATCGGCGGCCTCTATCGCATCCCGCAGGGCCATGTGGATGGTGACCAGCACGGTTTTGATCTCGTCATTGGCCAGCATCATGGCGACTTCGGCCCCGGCGTGGTCGGCCAGAATCTCGGTATGGCCGGGATAGCTGTGGCCCGCCGCCTTCAGGGCCTCTTTATGGATGGGGGCGGTGACGATGCCCGCGATCTCCCCCGCCATAGAGAGCGCAATCCCCCGGGCAATGGCGGCGTAAGCGGCGCTGCCCGCCTTGGCGCTGACCGCGCCGACGGGCGGCAGGGCGGCAAGCTGGCTGGTGGGCAGCAGGTTGAAGGCCCCCGCTTTGCGGTCGGATAGATTGGCCATAACGTGCAGCGGTGAGGCAAAGGGCCTGGCCGCCTCCTGCATCACCAGCGGGTCGCCAAGGATGGGAAAACGTGAGGGCTCCGGCAGGGCGGCCAGCGCTTTCAGGGTGATTTCCGGGCCGATGCCCGCCGGGTCGCCCATGGTCAGGGCCAGGGTTTTCTGGGTCATGCCTGCTGCTTAACGCGCGCTTAACCATAGTGGCAAGGAGAATTTGGCGATTAGGGCTTCGGTAACGACTCAGGCCCTATATTGGCCTCGGGAAGTGGACAAATGGGGGCCGAAATGGCTGGGAATGCTGGGGATAATTTACGCCCTATAATCATCAAGAAGAAAAAGATCAATGCCGCAGGGCATCATGGCGGCGCGTGGAAGGTGGCCTATGCCGACTTTGTCACCGCGATGATGGCGTTTTTCCTGCTGATGTGGCTGCTCAATGCCACCACCGAGGAACAGCGCCAGGGCATTGCCGCCTATTTCAACCCCGGCATTCCGCTTTATGCCAATTCCGGCGGCGGTGACGGTATTTTTGGCGGCGACCAGGTGAACAGCCAGGATAGCAATAGCACGGGGCAGGCGGGCACTCTGGGCCAACTGGCCGAGGATGTTACGGGGCAGGACGGCTCTACCGGCACTTCTCCTGAAGACCCGACAGGCGAAGGCGATGTTTCGGACCCGCAATTCGCCGAGGTCGAAAACATGTTTCGCGGCAATACCGGCGAAAGCTGGGTCGAGGACCCGCTGCTCAAGCATGTGTCTACCAGAGTTACGGATGAGGGGCTGATCATTGATTTGTTCGACCTGCCCGATTCTCCGCTGTTCGAGCCGGGCACCAACCAGCCGACCAAAAAGATGTATGCGCTTCTGGAAATGGTCAGCCGCGTGCTGGGCACCGTTACCAACGAAATCGCCATTACCGGCCATGTGGATGCGGTGCCGGAGGTGGAAGACGGGCCGGACGGCTTTGCTCTTACAGGTGGGAGGGCCCTGATTGCCAATGCCGTGATGATCGAGCATGGCCTGGCTCCCGGGCGCTTTAACCGTCTGACGGGGGCGTCGGATCGTAAACCCGTGGGCAACGGCGCGCCAAGCTATCGCAACCGGCGGCTGGAAATAACCCTGCTGCGCAGTGACCGCCGGAACTAAATTTAGATACAATTTTGTCTGTTAGGTGCTTCTTAACCGAAGCGGCGCAAGAGTGGGAGGTGAACATGTAGTCTTGTATTGAAAAGGATTTTCGATGACCCTCTCCAGCTCTATGAATGCGGGCGTTTCCGGCCTGAATGTGAATGCCAGCAAGCTGGCCACCATTTCGGACAATATCGCCAATTCCAAAACTTTTGGCTATAAACGGGTGGATGCAGACTTTACCGCGATGACGCTGACCGGCCGCGCCGGGGGCTATATTGCGGGCGGTGTGCGGGTGGCGTCTTTCCGCAATATTTCCACGCAAGGGTCGCTGATCACCACCGCAAACGCGATGGATATTGCCATCGGCGGGCGCGGGTTTCTGCCCGTTACACCAAGCTCTTCGCTGGCCGATACCTCGGCGGCCCTGCCTTTAAGGCTGGCAACCACAGGCTCTTTCCGGCCGGATTCCGAAGGGGTGCTGACCAGCAATAGCGGCCTCGTGCTCATGGGCTGGCCTGCTGACCCGGACGGCACATTCCCGCCTTTTCCGCGGGATAGCGCCGCCGGACTGGTGCCGGTAAACATTGCGCACAACCAGTTTGCTGCCAATCCGACCACCGAAATCAAACTCGGGATCAACCTGCCGGCCACCGCCACCCAGGCGGGCAGCACGGGAGACCCTTTTGATCTTTCGGTCGAATATTTCGATAATCTGGGCACCACGCAAACCATGACGGCGACCTTTACACCGCAAGTGCCGGTGGCCGGGCAATCGAACCTGTGGACAATGGAAATCGTTGATCATGCCACGGGTGCCGCCCCTGTTGCACAGTTTACAGTCCAGTTTGACGCCACAACAGCCACCGGCGGCTCTTTGCTGAGCGTGGTGCCGACGGCGGGTGGCCCGGGCGGGGCCTATGATCCGACGACCGGAAATCTGAATGTTAACTTTGCACGTGGTCCGGTGGATATAAATATCGGCACCCTCGGCTCCAATAACCGCATGACCCAGCTCTCCAGCAGCTTTGCCCCGATCAACCTTTCCAAAAACGGTGCGCCGACCGGCAACGTTATCGGTGTGGAGATAGACAAGAACGGCATTGTTTCGGCCCAGTATGACACCGGATTCAGCAAAGAGATTTTCCGCGTGCCGCTGATTGATGTGCCCAATGCCAACGCGCTGGAGGCCCTGCCAAACCAGACCTATGCCGTGACCCGTGCCAGCGGTGACATGTTTCTTTGGGATGCGGGTTCCGGCCCCACGGGCGAGACCATCGGCTATGCCCGCGAGGAAAGCACCACCGATATAGCGGGCGAACTCACCGCGCTGATCCAGACCCAGCGGGCCTATTCGTCCAATGCCAAAATCATCCAGACCGTGGATGAGATGCTGCAGGAAACCACCAATATCAAACGCTAAGGGAAAAGGGGTAAGACATGGGTATTTCAGCTGCAATTTCTAACGCTTATTCGGGGCTGACCTCCGTTTCGCGCATGGCGGAAACTGTGTCTAACAACATTTCCAATGCCATGAACGAAAACTACGCCCGTCGGTCCGTGGTCACCGATAGCCGTGTGTTGGCGGGAACGGGTATGGGGGTAAATGTTACCTCGATAGATCGTGCCATGGATGCGCTGGCAACTTCCAGTCGTCGGGCAAGGGGGGCCTCTTATGGCCATGCCAACACTTTAAGCACGGCCACCGCCCGGCTGGCCGAATCTCTGGGCGTGCCGGGAGATGCCGGTGCCCTTGGCACGCAAATGCTGGCCTTTGAAAATGCTCTGCGCGGCGCGGCGGACAACCCCGCCTCCGCCCCCAAACGTGAACAGGTCCTGAGTGCAGCCGGAGGCCTGACCCAGAGCCTGAAAAACATTTCCACCCAGACCATGGCTGTGCGTATGGAAGCCGACGCCCAAATTGCCAATCAGGTGCGCACAGTGAATGTTGCACTTAAGAAGATTGAAGCCGTAAACACCGAGATCAGGCTACGGCAGGGCAGCGGTAACGTGGCCGCGCTGGAAGACGTGCGCAAAAAACTGATTGATGAAGTGTCACGCATCATTCCGATCAAGCAAATTTCACGGCAAGGCGGGGTTGTGGCGCTGTATTCCGAGGGCGGTGCGGCGCTGATTGATGGCGGGGCGAACGAGCTTGGTTTTACCGCCACACCGACGATTACGCCGGATATGACACTGGCCTCCGGTGCGCTGTCCGGCCTGACGCTCAACGGTCGCCCGATGAGCATTGGCACAGGGTCCGGTCAACTTGAAGGCGGCACGCTGGCGGCGGCGTTTAACGTGCGTGATGTGCTCACGCCCGAGTTTAACGCAAGGATAGACGCCGTGGCGCGCGACCTTGTGGAGCGCTTCCAAAGCCCGAGCACCGACCCGAGCCTGGCCCCGGGGGATGCGGGCCTGTTCACCGATAATGGCGCGGCGTTTGTGCCAGCCAATGAGCTGGCGCTGGCCCAGCGGCTGGAGATCAACGCGGCGGTAGACCCCGCGCAAGGCGGCGACCTCTGGCGCCTGCGCGACGGCATAAATGCGGTAGCCCAAGGGCCGGCGGGGGATGATACCCAGCTCCGCCGCATGGTCGATGCCATGGACGCCCGGCGCACCCCGAGCGCCGCCACGGGGCTGATCAACCTTTCAAGTGCCAGCGAACTGGCCGAAGGGGTCAGCGCGCTGGTGGCCGCGCAGGCAGCGCGGGCCGAGGACACCACCGCCTATAACAGTGGCCAGTTTGACATTCTGCGCCAAAGTGAACTGGCAGTCACTGGCGTGGATACGGATTACGAAATGCAGCAACTTCTGATCATCGAGCAAGCCTATGCTGCCAATGCGCGGGTAATTTCGACTGCTGACAAGCTCATGCAAACCATATTGGAGATCTAGATGTTCACCGGCGTTTCCGACCTTGCAAGCCATATGCAAATGGCGCTCACCAACCGCCACACCAAGTTGGCCATGAATACTGCCGGGCAGGAAGTGGCATCGGGCCACAAGTCTGACCTGATGAAGGCCACGGGCGGCGATTACGGCCCGCTCTTTGCCATTGAACGGACGCTGAGCCAACTTGATATGCGCGCGCAAACCATAAAAGACACTGCCGCCAAAGCCGCCGCCAGTCAGCTGAATATGGAAAATATCCAGAACACGCTGGCCCAATACGGCACGGACCTTCTCGGGGCGGTGGGTGTGGGCAGCCAGCAGCAGGCCTTCAGCATAGCCAACTCGGCGCGCGGGGCGCTGGACAGGATGGTCTCTGCGCTCAACGCCCGATATGGCGGGCAGTCGCTGTTTGCGGGCGCGGCGGTGGACAGCCCCGCCGTGGCCGATGCCGCCACGATCTATGCCGATGTCAAGGCCCTGACCACGGCCGCGCCGGATTCCGCAACGGCGATTGCTGCGATTGACAATTATTTCTTCAACCCCGCCGGCGGCTTTGCCAGCACCGGTTTTACCGGCTCCGCGCTCGATGCCCCCAGGGCCGAGCTCGCCGATGGCGAAGTGGTGAACTATTCCCTGCGCGGCGATGACCCTGCCGTTCGGCAGGCCCTGCGCAATGTCGTTATGGTGGCGATTGCCGCCAATGGAGACCATGGCGGCAGCACGACCGACAGTATGAACCTGCTGCAGGAGGCGGCACAGGGGGCCATCACCACACAGGATCGTCTGACAGACCTGCGAGAGGGCCTCGGCCATGTCCAGGAGCAGATCGACGCGGCAGCGGCACGCAATTCGGCCGAAAACTCCACATTCCAGATCAACCGCAACGCCATTATCGCAGCGGACCCATACGAGGCCGCCACCCGTTTTCAGGCCCTGCAAGGGCAGATGGAAGCCGTCTATGTGATGACCTCGCGACTCTCCGGCATGAAGCTGCAAAACTATCTGAGGTGAAACCTTGATTAAACTTTTCCGCGTGATGCTGTGCGCCAGTATGGCCGCCGCCGCGCTCATGTCCACCCCGGCGCTGGCCCAGCAGGTGCGCATCAAGGACCTTGTGGAAATCGACGGGGTGCGGGGCAATGACCTTGTTGGCTACGGCCTAGTGGTCGGCCTGAACGGCACCGGCGACGGGCTCAGGAATTCGCCCTTCACCGAAGAAGCGATGACCAACCTGCTGGAACGCCTCGGGATCAACGTCACCGGCGAAAGCTTTCGTTCCAAAAACGTGGCGGCGGTGCTGGTCACGGCCAACCTGCCACCTTTCGCCCGCGCGGGCGGGCAGATAGACGTTACGGTCTCCACCATTGGCGACGCCAAAAGCCTGCTCGGTGGCACGCTTATAATGACGCCGCTTAATGCGGCAGATGGCCAGATTTACGCGGTGGCGCAAGGTTCGGTGATTTCCGGCGGGGCGTCGGCTTCGGGGCAGGGCGCTTCGGTGACCCAGGGGGTGCCCACCTCCGGTGCTATCCCCTCCGGTGCGCGGGTCGAGCGGGAAATCGCCTTTGATTTCACCGCCATGCAGCAAATGCGGCTGGCCCTGCGGGACCCGGATTTCACCACAGCAGCGCGGATTGAACGGGCTATAAACGACCGGTTCGGCATCCCCATCGCGCGGATGCTGGATTCCGGCACGGTCGCGCTGAGTTTGAGCGCCGCCAATGCCCCGTCTCCCGCCCATCTCGTGGCGCTGCTGGAAAATATCGAGATCAACCCCGAACAGCGCGCCCGCGTGGTGGTGGACCAGCGCTCCGGCACCATTGTGCTGGGGGCGGATGTGAAAATCAGCCGCGTGGCCGTGTCGCAAGGCGGGCTGACCCTGCGGGTGCAGGAAAACCCGATTGTGGTGCAGCCCAATCCGTTTACCATCGGCGGCCAGCCGATTGTCGTGCCCAACACCACGGCAACCATAGACCAGACCCCCGGCACCCAGATGGCATTGGTGGAAACGGCTGTGTCCTTGCCGGAAGTGATCGAAGGTTTGAACGCCTTAGGCGTTGCGCCCCGTGATATGATCGACATTCTCAAGGCTATCAAGGCCGCGGGTGCCCTGCACGCGGAATTTATTGTCCAGTAAAGCAGGGTTTGCCCAACAATCAAATCATAAATATGCTTCGATCATCCGTTTGGCTTCTTCTGCCGCCGTTGCCAGCGCCGATTTGTCCTCGCCGGGGTGGAAGCGGGCGCGGGTGGCCGTTGGCATCGGGTTGGGCGTGTGCAGGATCACGCGGGGTTTGAGGTTGGCGGTTTCGGCCTGATAGCTTTGCACCATGGAGCGGGCGGCGGCTTTGCTGGCGGCGTAGGCGGCGAAGAATTTTTCGCCGTTATGGGGGTCATCCATGAAAATCGCGGTGCCGTCGGTCATGCGCAGCAGGGGATCGGTAAGGGCGATGATGCGGGCGGTGGCGCGGGCGTTGGTGTTCATGGTTTTGTCATAGTCTTTATCGACCAGATCACACATCGGGGTCAGCAGCGGGGCGTGGACGGCAGAGTGGACCAAGAGATCCAGCCCCTTCCAGCGCTCGAAAATGCTCAGGCACAGGCGCTGGAGGCCGCCTTCGTCGGTGACATCCAGCGGCACAAGGGTGATGCTCTGCCCCCTGGCCTCGATCACATCGGCCAAATCTTCCAGCCCGCCCACGGTGCGGGCCAGGGCGATGATATGGTAGCCTTTATCGGCCAGCAAGAGCGCGGTGGCATAGCCAAGCCCGCGAGAGGCGCCAATGACGAGCGCGGTTTTTTGTGCGTGTTCCATGGGGGGGGATTTAGGCGCCTTGGCGGCAGAAAACCAGAGGAAAAGATGCCGCGCCGGGGATCAGTGCTTGAAATTGCCGGCAAGGCAGGCCAAAAAGGCGGCAAGCCAACATGAAGGATATGCTGATGACACCGAATATGACGCTTTCAACCGCCCTTTGGGGCAGCAACTCCGCTCTGCGCCACGGGGCCCTTGTGGCGGGTGGCATTGCGCTGCTGGCGCTCTCGGCCAAAATCGCCGTGCCGATGTGGCCGGTGCCGATCACCATGGGCACCTTTGCGGTGCTGGCACTGGGCGCGGTTTATGGGCCTCGGCTGGGGATGGTGACCATTCTGGGCTATATGCTGCTGGGCGCGCTCGGGTTTGACGTATTTGCGGGCAGTTCGGAGGTCAGCGGGCTGGCCTATGTGACGGGCAGCACGGGGGGCTATTTGCTGGGCTTTGTGCTGGCGACTTTGCTGCTGGGCTTCGGGGCCACGCGCGGCTGGGACCGTTCGGTTATCAAAATGGCCGGGCTGCTATTGGCGGCGAATGCGCTGATATACGTGCCCGGGCTGGCTTGGCTGATGCACCTTTATGACATGAGCGCTGTTAAGGCGATCGAGGTCGGCATGGTGCCTTTCCTGATCGGAGACGCGGTGAAGCTGGCGCTGGTGGCGCTGCTGCTGCCGATGGCCTGGAAGCTGCTGAAGCGCGCCTGAGCCCACGCAGTTTTTTTAAAAGCCTCGCCATTGTGCGAGGCTTTTTTGGGGCCGGTGTTTTCGGCGCAGTATTGTAAGTTTTCTGAAAGAGCGCACGGCAATTCACCCATGGATTGCAGAAGATCACCC
>JALWPC010000596.1 GCA_026995265.1 Paracoccaceae bacterium | reverse complement strand
CTTAAAGCGGCCAATGGCGGCGGCGAATTGGCCGCGCTTAAGGTAGTAGCGTCCCACATCCATCTCTTTGCCCGCAAGCTGGTTCAGAGCGGTGGTGAACTTTGGCTGGGCCAAGGCGGCATATTCGGAATCGGGAAACCGCTCTATTACGATTCGCAGGGCTTGCAGCGCCTTGAAGGTGTTTTCCTGATCGCGGCCAATATCGACGATTTGGTCATAATAGCTCAGCGCTACCAGATATTGCGCCAGGGCGGCGTATTCACCGGCCGGATAATAATCAATATACCGCTGGGCCGCGGCGCGGCTCTCGATGCGTTTTTTGCCCGCCTGATAAGCCTTGGCCGCCTGGATAACCGCGTATTCAGCCTCAACGGTATAAGGGTAAAGCCGCTCGACTTCGAGAAACAGATCCCCCGCCTGCCGATAGCGCCGCCGCTCTATTTGCGCATCGGCCATAGCCATAATCTGCTGCGGGCTGGTGGTTTCATCCACCGAAGGCGCATTGCCGCCGCCACGCCCACAAGCCGCCACCGTGGCCACAAACACCAGCATCAAGGCGCGCTTCATCCAAACTCGTTGACCCATGTTTACCCTCAACAGTCGCGTTTCATATGCGTTGCTAGCACAGTTCAACAGCGGAAAAAACGGCTTTTTACAGCACCGGCCCTATCCGGCACGCAAAAGAGCAAAATCCCGCAGATCGGGGCCGGGCAGCACGGGAAGTTCGGCAGGGCGCGCCAGCCGGAAACGGCTGGCCCCCGCCGTTGAAAATAGCTTGCGAAGCAGCAGGTTGGTCAGGGCGTGGCCGGCCTTATAGCCGCGATAACGCCCGAGGACGGGCGCGCCGGCCAGCATCAGATCGCCCAGAGCATCCAGCATTTTGTGGCGCACGCATTCGTCGTCCCGCCGCGCGCCTTCGGCATTTAGGTAGTGGTCGCCGTCGATGACCAGCGCATTGTCGAGCGTGCCCCCCAGCGCCCGCCCGGCGGCCTTCATCGCCTCCACGTCTTCCACGCGGCAAAAAGTGCGGCAGTTGGCGAGGTCATGCACGAAATTTCCGTTGCGCATGTCAAGATTGGCCGTCTGGCGGCCAACGATCGTATTGGGGAAATCAATGGTAAAATCGATTTCGAAATGGTCCAGCGGGGAAAGCTCGGCGAAGGCGTCGCCCTTTTCCACCCGCACGGTTTTGCGCACTTCCAACACCGCATTGGCCTGCCCCTGCTCGACCAGCCCCGCATGCTGTATTTCGGCAACAAAACGGCTGGCGCTGCCGTCCATGATCGGCACTTCCGGCCCGTCGATTTCGATAATCGCGTTATGCACACCGCAGCCTGCAAGCGCCGCCATCAGGTGCTCGATGGTGGCAACACATACGCCCGCATCATTGCAGATATTTGTGGACAGCAGGGTGTCGCCCACCATATCCCACAAGGCGGGGATCATGTTGTCGCGGTCGTGAATATCCACACGCCGGAACCAAATGCCCATATTGGCCGCCGCCGGTACAAGGGCAAGCCGTGCAGGCCGCCCCGAATGCAGGCCGACGCCGACGATCTGGATTTCCCGCTTGAAAGTTCTCTGCACGATGTTTGCCTATCCGTTTTTCCTCCCTGTTATATAGCGCAAATTTACGCTTGCGTAACCATGGCGGAAATCACATCTTGTGTCGGATTGCTACACTTCTAACAGGTTGTTTTCACACAAAAAACGGGCGTTTGCAATGCAAACACCCGTAGTCTCGGAGGAAAAAGATTAGTTCGCCTGTCGGCGCAAAAAGGCCGGAATATCAACGCGTTCCTGCTCTTCGCGGTCAATATCCAGCGCCGGCTCGCTATGGGAGCTTGCCCGCATACTGGGCTGCACACGCGGTGCGGGTTTTTCTTCTTTGGCGTGGCCTGTCATTTTGTTGATCAGGTTATTTATGGCAAAGCGAGAAGGTTTTTCCACCTCGGGGGCCGCGGCCGCGGGAGCTTCTTCCGGCGCGGGCACATTGGACACCGCCGCTTGCAGGCGCAAGGTTGTTTCGGATGGCGGCGCGGCCTGAGCAGGCGCCGGGTCTTCTGTTTCCGTTGTGGCCGCCTCGGCCTGCGCGGCTTCAGCGGTTGCTTCCATGGCCACCTGCTGGTCAATAAAGCTTGGTGCCACCGGCTCTTCTTCGGCTTCCATCGCGACGGCCTCTTCGGCCACCTCGACGGTTGGCGTCGGCTGCGGCTTGAGCGGCTCGCGCATTGGCCGGCGGGAAACAGGGGCGGAAATCTCGCCCTCCTCCACGTCTATGCCCGTGGCCACAACCGATACCCGCAGGCCGTCCAGCTCGGGGTCGAGAGTCGAGCCAACGATGATATGGGCGTCGGGGTCCACCTCTTCACGAATGCGGTTGGCGGCCTCATCAAGCTCGAACAAGGTCATATCCTGCGCACCGGTGATATTGATCAGCACACCCTTGGCCGAGGCCAAAGAAATTTCATCAAGCAGCGGGTTGGCAATGGCCAGTTCGGCGGCCTTCTTGGCGCGGTCCTCGCCCGAGGCCTCGCCGGTGCCCATCATCGCCTTGCCCATTTCGTCCATCACCGAGCGCACATCGGCGAAATCAAGGTTGATGATCCCGGGGCGCACCATCAGGTCCGTTACCCCCTTAACCCCTTGATAAAGCACATCATCTGCCATGCTAAAGGCATCGGTGAACGTGGTGTTTTCATTGGCGAGGCGGAACAGGTTCTGGTTGGGAATGATGATCAACGTATCGACCACCTTCTGCAATTCCTCAACCCCCGCCTCGGCCTGTTTCATCCGCCGCGAGCCTTCGAACTGGAACGGCTTGGTGACCACACCCACCGTCAGCACGCCCAGTTCCCGCGCCGCATTGGCAATCACCGGGGCCGCGCCGGTGCC
>JALWPC010000595.1 GCA_026995265.1 Paracoccaceae bacterium | reverse complement strand
TGGCCGATGCCTATGTCATCGCCCCCGCCCGGGTTTTTGTCGAGGTTTTTGCCAAACAGGGGGTGGAAATCAGCATGGAAGAAGCCCGCGGCCCGATGGGCCTGCGCAAGGACCTGCACATTCTGGAACTGACCAAAGACCCGGTGATCGCCGCCCGCTGGGAGGCCGCTAAAGGCCGCGCCCCGACCCAGGCCGATGTCGACGCCATGTTCGCCGATTTCGTGCCTGCCCAGCTCGAATGCCTGCGGGCATACACCGCCCTTCTGCCCGGGGTGAAAGAGACCTTGGTGAAGCTGCAGGCCGAGGGGATCAAAATCGGCGCATCGACCGGATTCATGCGCTCCATGGTTGACATTCTGCTGCAAGACAGCATCCGGCAGGGCTTCACCCCCGATGCCACCGTGGCCGGTGACGAGGTGATCCACGGTGCCCGCCCGGCCCCGCATATGGTGTGGAAAAACCTCGACCTGATGGGGATTTCCGAGATTAAAAGCGTGGTGAAATGCGATGATACGGTATCGGGCATCGGCGAGGCGCTGAATGCAGGTTGCTGGGGGGTGGGGCTGGTGCGCTACTCCAATTACATGAACATCAACAGCTTTGAGGAGGCGGCGGCGCTGAGCGAGGCCGAGATCAGCCGCCGCATGGAGCACACGCGCAAGATCCTGCAGCAATCCGGCGCGCATTATGTGGTTGATTCACTGGTGGACCTGCCCGGGGTGATCCAGGATATAAACGCCCGCCTCGCACGGGGGGAAAAGCCGTAACCCACAGCGAAATCGCCCATGGGCAGGTTCATGTTTCAGGCCATCCGCTTTGCGACGCCCGCTGCGAGCTCTCCCGCCCGTCGGCGCACGATTTGCTCCGCAAATCGACCCCTCCCGTTGGGCGTGGCCTCGGCTGCGCCTCGGCAGGGGCGTTGCCCCTCTGGCGCAAGCGCCATGCACCCCAAAATATATCCAAGCGACTTCTATCTGATCCCGGTTTTGAGCAACCCCACCACGGGAACCGCCGACGGGGGCAGGGAGAGGGCCTTGCCCCTTTGGGGCGCTTGCACCTGCCGATACTTCGGCGTGCTGAGACATACCTCTGATGACATGTCATCAAAGGCATATTTGGATCAATCCTTTGGCGGACTTAAAGCGTTCTGACTTTAACTATGGGCGCATATCATGGCCGATCCGTGAGGCAGGGATTGCGCAGTGGTGGTGATCTCTGGCAGGTCATGATTCAACGTCATGTTGAAGGGCTACAGCACGCAGCACAATGCCTTTGCGGTCGGATCGACAGAGGCCGCGGCTTTTCCGGTGCTTGAAGCACCGGACCCACGCCTCGCCTTCGGCTCGGCGGGGCGGCGCGTCAAAGTATGGTCTGCTTGGCGCGATCACACCCGCGCCGCGCTGCGGATTCTGCGCTTGTGGCAGGCGTTTCCCGGGGCGGATGCGCGGAACCCTCCTGACGCTGAACAGAAAAGCAGACATTGCGGATATGCGCGCATCAGGACCGGGCTCAAAATTGGGTCGTCAGGTTATACTCATCCACACGGGCCACGAGCGCATTCGCTAGCGCGTTGGGCAGGCGCACGACGGATGTCCGACAGATGTCCGACAAATATCATACAGATGTCACAGCCCCTTTTCTTAACCCGCCACAGGCGCGAACCTCGCAGCGCGGCGCGGGCAGGACAGTGCCAAGCAGAGCTATATCCGCCGCGCCGCCACGCCCAACGGGAGGCAAGCTCTGGCGCAGCCAGGGTGCGGCCGACGGGCGGGAGGGCTGCGTTAGAAGTAACGCGTGATGTTGAGGCCCAGGCTCAGCGGGGGCTTCAGGAACACCCCGGAGCCTGCGGTGGTTTCGCGACCGCCGAACTCGGTGCCGTTGGGGCCAAAGCCTTTGCTGGCATGGAGGCTGACATCGAGGTTGTCGCTCAGCGAGATCCCCGCTTGCACGGCGGCAAACACCGAGCCATCGTTAAGGCTGGTGATAATGCTGGGCGAGACAGTTACCCCCGCCGATACACCCAGTTGTGCGCCCAGAGCGAGGAAATCCTGGCCGGTATTAAAGAGTTGGCCCGTGGCGAGGCGGTCGGCCAGCGCGGGCGGCAGGGCGTCTACTGGGGTGGCGGTGTTGACCCCGAAACCGTTATGGAAATACTCGGCAAACCAGGTGATGTTCATCTCGCCCAAGCTGCCGGAATTGGAGATATTAGCTAGGATATTCAAGGGGGTAGCGCCATCGGCCAAGACCCATTGCCCCAGTTCCACATTCCATGCGGCATTGCCCACAGGGCCGCCGAGGCCGAGGTTCAGCAGGGTGTCGCCGTGGTCGCGCGCCAGCAGAACGGTGCCGTCAAAATCCCCGAGCAGCAGGGTGGTGCGCAGGGCCAGCGTGGACTCCTCCCACGCCAGCGGCCCGCCCGCCACCGCGCGGCGGGGGACAATCACCGCCTCAAGGTCGTTGCCATTGTCAAACAGCACCTGCGCATAGGCCATATCGACGCCGGGTTTATAGGCGGTATCCACGGCGTTGGGGGCAAAGGGCGCGATGATGTCGGAGGGGCGAAACACCAGCCCGCTGCCCCATGTCACCGCCTGCCGCCCGAGCCTGAGCACGAGGTTCTGGCTGGAATAGCTGACCGAAAGCCGGTCGATCCCCGCCGTCAGGCTTTGGCGTAAATCGCTGTAAACATTGGAAGAAAGGTCAAAATAGCTCGGTGGCGGGGCGGTGGGGGTCAGCCCCGCGAGCGCCGCCGTGAAGCCCACATTATCCCCCGCCTGATAGCCCAGCAGCACATGGGCCTCAAAGCCAAAATCCCCCGCATTGCCTTGCCACATCAGCCGCGCTTTGGCATCCAGCGTTTGGCGGGTCTGGTAGCCCAGAAACGCATCGACGCTATCCGCCGCCGCCC
>JALWPC010000594.1 GCA_026995265.1 Paracoccaceae bacterium | reverse complement strand
CCCAAGCACCAGCGCATCACCGCCTTTTGGGCGTGCAGGCGGTTCTCGGCTTCGTCCCAGATCACTGATTGCGGGCCGTCCATGACGCTGCTGGTCACTTCCTCGCCACGATGCGCGGGCAGGCAGTGCATGAACAGGGCGTCCTCCCTGGCGTGGGCCATCAGAGCGTCATCCACCTGGTAGGGGCGCAACTGGTTATGGCGGCGCTCCTTGGTGGTTTGGCTGTCATGCATGGACACCCAGGTATCGGTGACCACGAGGTCCGCCCCCTCCACCGCCTTTTGCGGGATTGGCTCCAGCGCCACATTCACGCCCTTTTCCCGCGCCCAGTCCACGAACTCGGCTTCGGGTTGCAGGGTCTCGGGGGCGGAAATGGTGATGTCAAAGCCGAACTGCCCCGCGCCGTGGATCAGGCTGGCGGCCACGTTGTTGCCGTCGCCGAGCCACACCACCTTTTTGCCTTTGATCGGTCCGCGGTGCTCCTCATAGGTGAGCACATCGGCCATGATCTGGCAGGGGTGGGTGCGGTTGGTCAGGCCGTTGATCACCGGCACGCTGGCGTGCTCGGCCATCTCCAGCAGGGTGCTTTCCTCGAAGGTGCGGATCATGATCAGGTCCACATAGCGGCTGAGCACGCGGGCGGTGTCGGCGATGGTTTCGCCGTGGCCGAGCTGCATATCCGAGCCCGACAGCACCATGGTCTGCCCGCCCATCTGGCGCACGCCCACATCAAAGCTCACCCGGGTGCGGGTGGAGGGCTTTTCAAAGATCAGCGCCACCATGTGGTTGGCCAGCACCTGCTCCGCGTCCGGCGTGCCCTTGGGCAGGCCCTTGCGGGCGTCTTTAAGGCGCTTGGCCTCGTTGATCATCTGCCGCAGGTCCGCGGGGTCGGTCTTGTGGATGTCCAGAAAGTGGTTCATGCCTGTAATCCTTTGTCATTCACGCAATCGAGTTTGCGTTCCAGCATCACCGCCGCGCGGTCCAGCCGCCAGACGGCTTCGTCCACCTCTTCGGTGGACATATTCAGCGGCGGCAGCAGGCGCACGACATTGTCGGAGGCGGGCACCACCAGCACCTTTTCGCCATAGCCCGCATTGACCACATCCGCCACCGGCACCTTGCAGCCCAGCGCCAGCATCAGCCCCTCGCCGCGCACAAAGGCGAATATGTCCGGATGCTCGGCCACCAGCCCTTCCAGCCCTTGGCGCAGGTGACCCGCGAGGCGGGACACGTCGATCAGGAAGCCATCCGAGGTGATCTCGGTCATCACCGCACAGCCCACGGCGCAGGCCAGCGGGTTGCCCCCATAGGTAGAGCCGTGGGTGCCAGCGACCATGCCGCTTGCCGCCCCTTCGGTGGCCAGACACGCCCCCAGCGGGAAGCCCCCGCCGATGCCTTTGGCGATGGTCATGATGTCGGGCGTGACCCCGGCCCATTCATGGGCAAACAGCCTGCCGGTGCGCCCCATGCCGCACTGGATTTCATCCATGATCAAGAGCAGGCCGTGGGTGTCGCAAAGCGCCCGTAGGGCTTTGAGGCTGTCATCCCCGAAGGGGCGAATGCCGCCCTCGCCCTGAATGGGCTCCAGCATGATCGCTGCCGTGTTTTCGGTGATCGCATCCTTTGTAGCTTCGATACTATTGAAGGGCACCTGCACAAATCCCGGCAGCAGCGGGCCGAAACCCTCGACCATCTTGGCCCCGCCAGAGGCGGCAATCCCCGCCGCCGAGCGGCCATGAAAGGCCCCCTCAAAGGTGATGATCTCCACCCGCCCGGGCTGGCCCTTGGCGCTGAAATACTTCCGCGCCATTTTCACCGCCAGTTCCACCGCCTCGGTGCCGGAATTGGTGAAAAACACCGTGTCGGCAAAGGTGTGCTCCACCAGCTTTTCCGCCAGCGCCTGCTGGTTGGGAATCTCGTAAAGGTTGGACGTGTGCCAGAGTCGTCGGGCTTGCTCTTCCAATACGGCGATCAACTTGGGGTGGGCATGGCCCAGCGCGCAAACGCCAATACCGGCCCCCATGTCCAGATACATCTCGCCATCATCGGTTTCCAGCCAAGGGCCCTGACCTTTCTTGAAAGAAAGCGGTGCCCGCGTATAGGTTGGCAATACGGGGCTTATCACGTCCGTTACTCCTGTATTAAAGCATAAAGCGCCCGAAAACGGGCGCATATCTCTCTTGCCGCAAAGGCAGAGGGGAGTCAACAAAGCTGTGGGGCGAGAGTGGTGCATTCGGCATGGCTCTGATTGGGAAAGTGGGAATTTTATCCCCACGCCCCAAAATCCCGCGTATGATTTCTGTAGGACATCTGTCGGACTCTTGTCGGACATCCGTCGTGCGTTAGCCGCTTTTCCCCGGGAACCGGGAGAGACAGCCCGCGCTGGCCCTTCGCCACCTCCCCCCCCATTTGCCCCCAATACCCGTCTCTGAAGACGCGTCTTATAGGGCCTGACGACCCATTTTTGAGTCCGTTTATGATGTGCGCACCCCCCAATGCCGGTTTCCTGTTCGGCGTCAGAATGGTTCCACACACCCGCCCCAAGGCACACCCGCCACACACGCCAAATTCGCAACGCGGCGCGGGCGCGGCCTCGCCAAGCCGTGCAACGTTGGGCGCGCCGCCCCGCCGAGCCGAAGGCGAGGCGCGGTTCCGGTGCTTCAGCACCGGAAAAGCCGCGGCCTCCGGTGTTCCGGCCGACCGGGCATCCCCTATGCATTACCGCATTTCGACTTTACGTTGAAACATACCCTGCCAGAGGTCGCCACCAAAGCGCAATCGCTGCTGCACCGGCTGGCCATGATTTGTGCCACCAGTTAAAGTCAAAACGCCTTAAGTATGTCGACGGGTTGCTCCACACATGCCTCTGATGACATGTCATATTTGACATGTCATCAGAGGCATGTCTCGGCACACCA
>JALWPC010000593.1 GCA_026995265.1 Paracoccaceae bacterium | reverse complement strand
GAGAAGGCATTGGCAGCGCTTTCAATGCCGCAGGACGAGATGAGCGAAACCGGTTGGGCGTCGTTCACAAAGGCGTAGCCGACATAGCCGAGCGCCCCCGGGTTGGAGATCACCTGTTGTTGCAGGTCCTCGTTCGAATTGGCGACAGTGGCTTGCAACGCCTGGCCGGTTGCGCCGAAAACATTGGCCTCAAAGGTGGCGCGGGTGCCCGAACCGTCGGGGCGGGTATAAGCGATGATGGGCAGGTCCGGCCCGCCGAGTTCCGACCAGTTCCCGATGTCTCCTCTGTAGATGGCGGCAAGGTTGTCCAAGGTCAGGGTATGCACGGGGTTTTCCGGGTTGACGATTACCACGAGGCTGTCCACCGCGATGATGTGTTCCTGCTCCAGCGCCACCATCGAGCCGGCCCCGTCTTGTGCCAGCGCCCGGGCTTCGTCGCGTTTGATCCGGCGGGAGGCCATGCCAAACTCGGCGGTTTTGTCGAGCAGAGCGGGGAAGGCGGCGCTGGAAGTTTGGGAGAATACCGTAAAGGTGCCGACTTTGTCGCCGTAGCCTTCATCCGCGACAATATCGATGGTTTTCACGCCAACACCCGATGACGTCACTTCAACCGCCGCATTGAAATTTGCGCCATATCCGGCAAGCAGCAGCGGCATAAGTTCGTCTCCAACGGTATCGGAACCGGCAAAAACCACGCTCGATGCCGGTGCCGCTTCCGCAGCCGCGGGGGCGGTTGGCACGCTGGCTTCCATGGCCAGGACCTCGACCTCGGGAACCACACAGGCTTCCCCTTCACATGACACGGTCGCGGCATCCACCTCGATGTTTCCGATGACCGTTTTTATGGTATAGATGTTGTTCTCGAACTTGACGAACTCGCCACGGGCTGAAAACAGGCCATCGTTGGAGGTTAAGACAACCTCTTGTGCAAAAGCTGAACTCGCCAAGAAAAAGGTAGCAATGGCAGCCTTTATGGGGAGTGACACATTTGTGCTGTGCATGAAATTTCTGGACATGGTTACCTCGATTGACAGTTACGAACCAACCTAGCTACCAGAGGAAATCAGGCAAAAATAGGGCGTGCGTCTGTTTGAAAAAGATGACGTCACGGCATTATGTATAAGATATTGAATATATTAAGGTTATTTTGGCGACAATATTGGCGCGGCAAGAATGGCCCAATAAACTACAGTTATATTCTGTGTATTTCAGGTTGAAGAGGCCACGCCGATATGTCCAAAAAGTCAATTTACTTTGTTTTGGAATTGGGACAGAGAATCAGGTGCCGTCGTATTCACACAGCCAGTGCAGGTCTATGCCCATGTTTTGCAGGCGCTCACGGCCGCCAAGCTCGGGCAGGTCGATGACGAAGGCCGCCGAGATGACCTCGCCCCCGAGGCGCTCAATCAGCTTGATGCTGGCTTCGCAGGTGCCGCCGGTGGCCAGCAGGTCATCCACCACGAGGATTTTCTCGCCGGGCTCGATGGCGTCGTCATGCACTTCCATGGTGGCCGCGCCATATTCCAGCGTGTAATCCTGCGCGATGGTTTTACCCGGCAGCTTGCCCTTTTTGCGGATCGGCACGAAGCCCACCGAAAGCTGGTGCGCCACCGCGCCGCCGAGGATAAAGCCGCGGGCTTCCAGCCCCACCACCTTGTCGATGCGCATCCCCGCATAGGGGCTCAGAAGCTGGTCTACACAGATGCGAAAGCCGCGCGGGTCGGCAAACAGGGTGGTGACATCGCGGAACATAATGCCCTTGTGGGGGAAATCCGGGATGGTGCGGATATAGTCTTTGACGGTTTTTTTACGGGGCATCGCTTTGGCCTTTCGGGGTTTTGAGCATGTCTTCCACCACGGCAACGGCTTGCGCCTCGCGCGCGGCATAGCTGCCCTGGATCAGGGTGTAGCTGGCGCCATGGGCCTTGAGCTTGGCCTCGATCCTGTCGAAGAATTGCTCGCGCATCTCCTGCTTGGCATAGTAGCGCAGCGGGTCTTCTTCCCAGGGGGTGTCGGCCGAGAGCAGCAGGTAATGCTCGGGCAGTTCAATACGGGCCTCAAGGCTGGGCAGGGATTCGCCCAGCAGCATTTCGGCCCAAACGGCAGTGAGCAGGGGGTCGGTATCCTCGAACAGCACGGGGCCGGCCTTCATGGAGAGGGTTTTGCGGTGGGCAACATGGCCATCGACGATATAGTGCAGCTCCTCGGGGCGGTAGGGGCCGGGCGTGCGGTATTTCTCGTAGGGGCGGCCGTATTCGGGCACATAGGGGCCGCCGAACTTTTGCGCCAGAAAATCCGCCATATAGGATTTGCCGGTGCTTTCGGGCCCCACCAGCGTCAGGCGCTTCTGGAACCACGGGCGCACGTGGCTGGGCAGGCTATACCAGTGGGCGTAGGGGTCTTTGCGGATGTCGGAGGAGTTGGCGGGGAAGGCCATCCACATCGGGTCCAGAATAAAGTGCTGGGCGCTCAAGGCTTTGGCCAGTGGCACGAGGTAATCTTCCGAGCCGATGACGCGGTCGATGGGCTCGGGGTGGAGCTGGCGGATGATCCCCGCCCAGGCGGGGCTGTCGGTGGACAGGGGTTCCTGGGTGCAATGCAGCACGACGCGGGCCTTTGGAAACAGGCTTTCCATCCATTGGCGGCGGATGCTGGCCGGGATCGGGTCCGTTATGGCGCAGGCCAGCACGATGGTTAAGCGCTCCACCAGATAGCCGGCGGTGCGCACCAGCGCCACGTGGCCCTCATGGGGGGGCATGAAACGCCCGAGAATGATACCGTTGCCCATAGCGGCCCTCAGAATTGCGGCGTGCTGATCATCAGCCGGAATATGCCCGTTTACGCTATATAGGCTGGGCAGCCCGGCGTAAACCAAAACCCGCAGAACCGGGGTGAGGTTTCAGGCGTAGCGGGGCAGGGGCCCATGG
>JALWPC010000592.1 GCA_026995265.1 Paracoccaceae bacterium | reverse complement strand
GGGGCGGCATCGCCTGCCATTACGGCATCCACGCCCTCAATCGCCATAAGCTGGCCATACCAGGAGTAAGGCGAGGCGGTGGCCGGGTCCACAAGGCGGCGCCAGGCATAGACGAAATCGCCAGCGGTGACGGGGTGGCCGTCGGACCATTTGGCGTTGTCGCGCAGGTGGAAGGTGTAGGTCAGGCGGTCGTCGCTGACGTCGTAGCTGGTGGCCACGCCGGGAATAAGGTTGCCGTCGGCATCCTGGTTCAACAGGCCCTCGAACAGGTCGCGCACAAAGGCCGAGCCGGAAACATCTTCCACGATTTGCGGGTCCAGCGAGCTGATCTCGTCAATGCCGGCATAGGTGAAGGTCTGGTCAGCGGCCAGCTTGTCGCCCGCCGCCACGGTGGCGGCAAAGGCCGCGCCGGTGAGCATGGACGCGCCGAGCAGGCTGGCGGCCAGTGTTGTTGTAAACTTTTTCATGAGTTTCTCCTCTGTTGGATCATCTGTCTCCAAGGAGGGCTTGACCGCCCCCTCAAAATGGATGCGGATCAGGCTACAGGCTTTCACGAAAAGTTCAACGGAAATCGCGACATTCCGCCACGTTAATGTGCTATTGCCAGCGGTCGGCGATATTATCGAGGATTTTACCCGCCTCAAACGTGCGCACCGGCGCGTTTTGCACACGATCGAAGTTTTCCGTCGGGTCGTAAAGCTCAATTCCGAGGTCGAGGTTTTCCGGCGTCAGCAGGCCCATGGCGGCCAGCAGGCTGTAAGCGGCGATTCGTTCGTCATGCATGGCCTTGATAAGGGCGTTTTGCGCGGTGAGCACCTCCTGCTTGGCGTTGAGCGTGTCCAGTATGGTGCGCGCGCCCAGATTGGCCTCTTCGGTGATTCCCTCAAAGGCATATTGCGAGGCCTCGATTTGCAGGCGGGTGGCGGAAATCGAGGCCCGCGCGATTTGCAATTGATACCACGCCGCCGAAACCTGCTGGCGCACCTGTGCGCGGGCGTTGGATGTTTCGCCCATCCGGCGCTCCAGCGTCGCCCCGGCCTGCCGAACGGCGGCAGAAAGCGCGCCGCCGGTATAAAGCGGCTGGTTCAGCGTCAGCGAAGCGGTGGAAGAGTCGCCCGCCGAAATATTGACGCCGGCAATATATCTTTCCTGATAGCCGATATTCACGTTGGCCGAAAGCGACGGCAGGCGGGCATTGCGGGCGCGGCGCAGATCAATGGCGGCCACTTTTTCGCTCAGGTGCGCGGCACGCATCAGCGGGTGGGTGCGCAGGGCGATTTCCTCGGCCGAGGAAAGCGAGGTCGGCAGATCGGGCAGGCGCGGCGGATAGGCCAGATTGACCGGCGGCGTGCCCACCACCGCGATATAATTTTCCGAGCTGATGGCCAGCGCGCCGCGGTTGGCGGCCAGCGCCGCCTGGGCCGCCGCCAGGCGCGCGCGGGTTTGCGCCACATCGGTGCGTGTGGCCGCGCCCACGGCCAAACGGTCTTCGGCGGCTTGCAATTGCTGCTTGAGCACATTCACATTGTTGCGGGCAAGGGTCACGATTTGCTGGTCCCGCCGCACGGTCAAAAACGCCTTCGCGGCGCTGAGCATCACCGATTGCTCGATGTTCTCCAAATTGGCGCGGGCAGCCAGAACGGCGGTTTTTGCCGCCTCCACAGCATCCCGCGAGCGGCCGCCGTCAAACAGGTTCAGGCGGGCATTGAGCGCAGCGGAATAGGTTTCGGTGGCGGTGCCGGAAAAATCGGAATTGTTGACCGCAGAGCCGCTGACCTGCAATGTGATTTGCGGGCGACGCCCCGAGCGGGCAAGGGCGACCGATTCGTCTGTTGCACGCAGGGCCGCGCGGTTCAGAATCAGGGTCGGGTTGGTTTCATAGGCCAGCCGCATAGCGTCTGTCAGCGTGTCGGCCATGGTTGGCAGGCCGAAAATCACCAGCAAAGAAGCCCCGAGGACACGCCGCAAACCCGAATTCATACCGATTCTCCGATTCTTACCACCGGATTAAGCTAGTCGGTTGTCCCCCGGGCGCAAGGGCCGATTGGTTAAAACGCAAAGATCGTCCGCTTTTCGAAGCCGGGGAGCACCGGGGCCGCCGCGTCAAAAGACCAGCGCCAGTCCATCCCGCTGTCAGATTTCAGGCCCAGCATGCAGCGGCCAAGCGCGCCATCCATAAAGATAGCCGCCATACGGCCACCGGTTTTAAGCTGGTCGACAAGGGCTTGCGGCACCTCGCCCACGCCGCCTTCGATGACAATGACATCATATGGGCCGTGCTGGGGGGCCCCCTCGTCCAGCGCTCCGGTTTCAACAATGGCGTTGTCTACATCATGGCGCGCCAGCTGCGCTTCGGCCTCCCTGGCCATGGTCTCGTCGGCCTCAAGCGCTATGACGGCCTCGGCCAGATGGGCAATCAGCGCCGCCGAAAGGCCAAGCCCTGCCCCCACATCCAGCACCAGCTCGTTGGGCTGAATGGCAAGGGTTTCCAGCATTTTGGCCATCACCCGGGCATCAAGCACCACGCGACGCTCTCCCAGCGGCAGATGGTCACCTATATAGGCGATCTCGCGCAGGGATTCGGGCACGTAATCTTCCCGCGGGATGGTCAGCATCGCCTCGATCACCGGATAAAGGGTTACGTCAGAGGGGCGCACCTGCCCATCTACCATCGCTTCACGCACCGTTGCAAAATCAGTCATTGAGTCGCGCCTTATGCTGCCATATTTGCTCTCTTTTGCCACAGGCAGGGGGGCGGGGCAACCACGCAATGGGGCGTTGCGCCACACGCCATCGGGCATTCAGGCACACAAAAGGCGGCGTTGGCCTTGGCCTTCACCGTTTTTTGCGCTGCCAATGGGTGGCTCGGGCGGGAATTCCCTAACCTTTAAAAACGGAAAAATCGCGCCGGTTGGCTTGCTGCCAAACGAGTGTATT
>JALWPC010000591.1 GCA_026995265.1 Paracoccaceae bacterium | reverse complement strand
AACACCTCTTTCCCCTTCAGGTGCGCCAGCATATCCTGATGCAGGGTTTCAAAGGCTTGCGGGTCCATGGGCGGGTTGTTTTCCCACCAGATGGTGTCCTTCACAGAAGGCTCATCCACCACAAATTTATCTTTGGGCGAGCGGCCCGTATGCACGCCGGTAGATACCAAAAACGCCCCGCCATTGCCAATATCGCCTTCGCCACGCATAACCGCGTGCTGCATGAGTGCGGGTTCCAAAAGATTGTAATATGCGGTTTTAACACCAAGAATTCCGGTTGCTTCAAGTGTTTGCGCCGGATTCACCTTGCCAGTCGTCATGATCTGGATGCTCCAATTACGAGGCCGCGGCCCCTGTTCCCAAGAAACAAGCACGCCGCAAAGGGCATTTCAGCATGCTTGTGTGTGCCGTTTGTAAAGCCGAACCGCTGCTCAAAATCCAGTGTTTTTTTCGATTGTTTCGAAAAAAATGCCGCGGTGCAACAAAATGGAACATTTCCGAAGATCGGTTGCAAGTTTGGTGATAATAAGAGACAGTGGCAAAAAGCGAAAGCCGGAGGAAATTATGGCAAAAATAGCTTTGGTAGATGACGATCGTAATATTTTAGTTTCTGTTTCCATTGCCCTTAAAGCGGAGGGGTTCGAGGTCGAGACCTATAACGACGGAGCGTCTGCGCTGTTTGGCTTGCAGGATAACCCGCCGGATCTGGCGGTTTTTGATGTAAAAATGCCGCGCATGGACGGGATGGAGCTTTTGCGGCGATTGCGGCAGAAATCCACCCTTCCGGTGATTTTTCTAACCTCGAAGGATGACGAAATGGACGAGGTTGTCGGCCTTTCCATGGGGGCGGATGATTATATCGCCAAGCCGTTTTCGCAGCGGCTTCTTATAGAGCGGATCAAAGCGGTGCTACGGCGCAACGATATTGCCCTCAGCGCCGGTGACGAGGCAAAACCGGAGGATGATCTGATCACCTGCGGCTCACTTGTTCTTGATAAACAAAGGCATAAGGTGACTTGGAAAGAAAATCCGGTGGTGCTTACCGTGACCGAGTTTATCATTCTTAATGAATTGGCCGAGCGCCCCGGCGTGGTGAAATCCCGCAACCAGTTGATGGATGCGGCTTATAGCGACCAAGTTTATGTGGATGACCGGACCATTGACAGCCACATAAAACGCTTGCGCAAAAAGTTTAAAAAAGTGGATGACGGCTTTACATCTATCGAGACACTCTACGGCGTCGGTTATCGGTATAACGAGGCCTAAATGGCAGAAAAGGAAGATATTTCTTCCGGCTTGCTGAGCTTGGAACGGGTCGAGGTTCGCCGCTCGAAATCCAAGCGCTGGCTTGTGTTCAACAGCTCGCCTCTGGCGCGCAAAATCATTCTGTTTAACCTGATCGCGCTCGGAATTCTGGTGAGCGGTGTGCTTTACCTCAACCAGTCTCAAGACACCCAAGTGGCCACGCGGAGCGCAGCTTTGGGGCGGCAGGCCGAGCTTATTTCGGCGGCCATTCGCAGCCATGCCGGTGATCCTGAATATGATAGCCTCGAGGGCGCGGCGTTCGGGGCCTTGTTTGATTCGCTGGTCAGCAACTCGGATTCTATTGTTGTTGTCTACAACGATGCGGGAGAGGCCGTGCAGGAATACACACCGCGGCATCGGCCTAAAACCATTATTAAGCAAAGCACAAATGCCTTCACCAAATTTTTTCAGAGCGTTTGGTCGTCCATAACTTTCCCGACAAACACCGGGTCCGAAGAAGATATTCAGAAAAATCTCAGCCGTCAGTTGACTGACCTCGCGTCAGAGGCCATTGCCGAAAACGGGCGGACAAAAAATGTGGTCATGTCTGTGGGGGGGGAAATATTTATCGCGGTGGCGCTGCCGATTCAGGGTGAGGATGGCGCGAAAGGGGCGGTTCTGGTTTCCACGCGCGAAGGCGAGGTGGATTCGATCATCCGCACTGCGCGCGAACAGATTTTGCAGATGTTCTTATTGGCGACGATTTCCTCCATTGCGCTTTCCATCGTGCTGGCCAATTCGATCGCCCGCCCACTTCGGCGGCTGTCGGCGGCGGCCCAGAATGCCGAAGACGAAGCGGGCGAAAGGCTGGGCCTCGCGCGGGTGAATATACCTGATCTTTCCGCCCGCCCCGACGAAATCGGTGACCTTTCCCGCGCGATGCGAAACATGACGGATGCGCTGCTCGAGCGGATTGATGAAAACAAGTCTTTCGCCGCAGATGTATCTCACGAGATAAAAAACCCTTTAACATCATTGCGTTCTGCGGTCGAAACCCTCTCCTATGTTCAGGATGACGAGTCCCGCAAGGCACTGCTGGAGGTCATCCAGAACGACGTAGACCGGCTGGACCGCCTTGTGACCGATATTTCCAACGCCTCGCGGCTGGAGGGCGAGCTGGTGCGCGATACATGGGAGCCCGTTGATCTATGCGCCCTGCTGGAGGGCCTGATGAACGGTTTCGAGGCGCGGGGCGGGTATCCGGGTGTCGAGTTCAAAACCGAGTTTCTGGCCGAGGATTGCACCATTCGGGGGCTGTTTGGGCGTCTGGAACAGGTTTTCACCAACCTGATATCCAACGCGCTGAGTTTTGTTCCGGATGACGGGTGGGTCAAGGTCAGGGTGGCCACGCATGACGACGCGTGCCTGAGCATAATTGTGAGCGATAACGGGCCGGGGATTCCGCCAGAAAACCTTTCGGATGTGTTTTCACGATTTTATTCCGAGCGCCCTGTGGAGCAGTTTGGCGAGCATTCGGGGCTAGGGCTGGCGATTTCCAAACAGATTATAGAGGCCCATGGCGGCACCATCGAGGCCGGCAATACCGAAGAGGGTGGTGCAATGTTCACCGTTATGCTCCCGCAATGACAGTGCTGCACGGCACGGCTGTTGCCTATCAGGGGCGCGGGGTTCT
>JALWPC010000590.1 GCA_026995265.1 Paracoccaceae bacterium | reverse complement strand
GCGACAATGCCCAGAAGGTTGGGCACGATATGCCGCCAGATGATGACCGGCGTAGATACCCCGATGGCCCGCGCCGCCTCGACAAATTCCTTGTTTTTCAGCGCCAGCGTCTGGCCCCGCACAACGCGGCTCATGCCCAGCCAGGAGAGCAGGCCGATACCGACAAAAATCATCCCCAGCGAGCGGCCCCAGATGACCAGCATCAGGATCAGCACAAAGATGAACGGGATCGACATCAAAATATCGACAATGCGCATCATGATCTGGTCGGTGCGCCCGCCGATATAGCCCGAAATCGTGCCATAAAGCACCCCGACCACCACCGCAATGGAGGCTCCGATTACGCCGACCGAGAGAGAAATACGGGTGCCCTGCAACACACGGGCATAAATATCGCGGCCCAGATCATCGGTGCCGAAATAGTGGCCGGTGGCAAAAGACGGGAAGCCTTTGGAGGCGGCGCTGCCCATCACGTCAAAGTCGATGGATTCAAAATCGTATTGCGAGAAATACGGGCCGATGAAAGATAAAAACACAACCAGCGTCAGGGCAATCATCCCTGCCACGGCGGCCTTGTTCTTGAAAAAGCGGCGGCGCGCATCCGACCAGAGCGAGCGGCCTTTGACTTCTTGAGTATTCATAGCACCCCCCCTCAATACCGGATTTTCGGGTCAACCAGCGCGTAAAGCAGGTCTGCCACAAGGGCAAAAAGAATGGTGAGGCCGCCGACCAGAATGGTCAGCCCCATCATCACCGAATAGTCGCGGTTAAAGGCGGAGTTGACAAAGCTTTTGCCAATCCCGCCGGTCGAGAAAATCGCATCAATGATCAGCGAGCCGGTGATCATGCCGACAAAGGCAAGGCTGAGGTAGGAGATCAGCGGGATCAGCGCGGGCTTGAGCGCATGGCGCAGTATAACCACCCGCTCCGGCAGGCCCTTGGCGCGGGCGGTGCGGATGTAGTTGGAGTTGAGCACCTCCAGCATACTTGAGCGGGTGATGCGGGCAATGGAGGCCATATAGCTGGTGGAAAGCGCAATCACCGGCATGATGAGGTTACGCCACGCGCCACCTTCCCAGCCGCCCCCGGGCAGCCAGTGCAGGGTGAGGGTGAAAAGCCAGACCAGAAGCGGGGCCATCACAAAGTTGGGCAGCACCTGCGCGCCAATGGAAATGCCCACGGCGAAATAATCGATAATGGTGTTCTGGCGAATGGCGGCCACGATCCCGAGCGTGCCGCCCACAAGGGTGGCAACGATGAAGGAGATCCCGCCATATTTAAAGGTAATCGGAAAGCCCTGCGCGATGATTTCATTCACCGTGCGGTCCTTGTATTTGAACGAGGGGCCGAAATCGAAATGCAGAACAATGTCGGTGATATAATTCCAGAGCTGCATATAAAGTGGCTGGTCCAGCCCGTATTTGGCGTTGATATTGGCCAGCACCTGCGCGGGCAAAGTGCGCTCGGAGGTGAAGGGGCCACCGGGCGCGGCGCGCATCAGGAAAAACGATACAGCTATCAGGATCAGCAGTGTTGGAATAGCCACCAACACCCGCCTAAACGTATAATTCAGCATGGGTTCGACCTATGGTTTTGCAAGGGTTTGCAAAGAAAAAGCACCGCGCCCGAGGGGGCGCGGTGCGTTTGGGTTTTATGGTTTACTCGACTTTATAAAGATCGCGAGAATACCAGTTTTGCTGCACGTTATTCACCGGCCAGTTCTTCAGCTTCGGATTCATCATTGCAACCGAAGTGTAGTGGTAAACCGGAATAAGCGGCATATCGTTGGCCAAAATCTCCTCTACACGGGTGTAGTTGGCCGAGGCATCGTCCATATATTTGGCATCCGCCATCAACTGGTCAACTTCCGCGTTGGAGTATTTGCCGTCGTTATAGCCGGAGTTCGAGGTGAGCAGATCAAGGAAGGTCGAGGCCTCGTTATAATCCCCGCACCAGCCGCCACGGGCCAGATCGAAGTTCTGGTTGCCGCGGTCGGTCAGGAAGGTTTTCCACTCCTCATTGGCCAGTTCAACCGAAACACCAAGGTTTTGCTTCCATAGCTGCGAGGCCGCAATCGCGATTTTCTTGTGGCCTTCGGAGGTGTTGTAAAGCAGGGTGAAAGACAGCGGATTGTCGGCACCATAGCCGGCCTCTTCCATCATTGCCTGCGCGGCCGCATTGCGCTCGTCTTGCGTCATGCTCGCATAAGGCACATCCGGCACGTTAAAGCCTGCGGTTGCCCCCGGGGTGAAGGTATAGGCCTGAATCTGGCCACCCTGCAGCACCTTGTCGGTGATCACCGAGCGATCCAGCGCATAGGACAGCGCTTGGCGCACCCGCACATCCTTGAAGGCCTCGGGGCCGGAATCCGACATGTTGAAGGTATAGTAATAGGTGCAGAGGCTTGGGTAGCTCTGGGTCTGGTCCGGATACTCTTCCTTCAGGCGCGGATATTGGCCGGTGGGCACGCCCACCCGGTCAAGCTCGCCGGCGAGGTAGCGGGTCAACTGGGTGTTTTCATCCGGAATGACCAGATAAACCACCTTTTCGATCACGGTTTCATCGTTGTTCCAATACATCGGGTTGCGCTCGCGCACAGAGCGCTCGCCGGGCACGCGCTCGGTCAGCACATAGGCCCCGTTGGAAACGATATGCTCGGGGTCGGTCCATTTATCGCCGAACTCGTCGATCACCCATTTGGGCGACGGGAAGGTGGAAGCGTGCACAACCATTTGCGGGAAGTAGGGCAGCGGGGCCGAGAGCTTCACTTCAAGGGTGGCATCGTCCAGCGCCTTCACGCCGAGGGTATCGGGGGCGGCATCGCCTGCCATTACGGCATCCACGCCCTCAATCGCCATAAGCTGGCCATACCAGGAGTAAGGCGAGGCGGTGGCCGGGTCCACAAGGCGGCGCCAGGCATAGACGAAATCGCCAGCGG
>JALWPC010000589.1 GCA_026995265.1 Paracoccaceae bacterium | reverse complement strand
TCGGCCTCTATGGTTTCGCCCCATTCAGCCCAGGCCTCCACCACAAAAAGACAGGCCGCCAGGTCCATCGCGCGCTGCACGCCTTGGAAAGTAAAGCGGCTGATATGGCCCCCGGCCCGCTCGATTTTCCCGAGTGCGCCCTCAAAAGCGGCCATCGGCCCGGAGCGGCAGTTATCCAGCGCCACGGTTTCCAGCACCGCAAGGCGGCTGCCCGCAAGGCTGGCCCCCGTGAGGTCCGGCGCTTTTGGCCCGCCCATTGCCGCCAGCAAATGCCCCGCATCCTCCACGCTCCGGCACAGTGGCCCGACGGTATCAAATTTGCTACATAGCGGCACCACGCCTTCCAGCGACAGCAACCCGCTGGTGGTTTTCAGCCCGACAAGGTTATTCCACGCCGCCGGAATGCGCACCGAACCGCCGGTATCCGAGCCTATGCCAGCCGCTGCCAACCCGAAGGCCACCGATGTGGCGGCACCGGAGGAGGAGCCGCCCGGGGCGAGGGCCGGATCATGGATATTGGGCGGTGTGGCGGTGACAGGGTTCAGCCCGAGGCCGGAAAATGCCAGCTCGGTCATGTGGGTTTTGCCAAGGCAAACCAGCCCCGCGCGGGTGGCGTTTTGCAACACGACGGCGTCTTGAGTTGGCACGCGACCCTTGAGCAGCGCGCTGCCCGCTTCGGTGACTATCCCTGCGGTGTCGAAAAGGTCTTTCCAGCTTATCGGCACCCCGTCCAGCACCCCCCTGCGCACACCGTCTTTGGCCCGTTGCCGCGCCGCTTCGGCCTCGGAGAAGGCACGCTTGGGGGTGCGGCGGGCGAAGATCTGGTCGCGATATTGGTGCTGGTCTATGGCCTCCAGAAAGGCCTCGGTGAGCGCAACCGGGTCAAGCTTTCCCGCGCCTATTTCCCGCCCCAACGCCGTGGCGCTCATGCTGTTCCAGCCGTCAATCATATTTGCCCCTTTCGATTTCCCCCGCAGGGTAGCGCCAATTTCCGCAATGGACAATCGGGAGATTTAGGCGCAGATTGGCCCCATGAAAATGGATGCGGATATTCTGATAGTCGGTGGTGGGCTAAACGGCCCCGCACTGGCACTGGCGCTGGCCTCGGGGGGGCTCAGATCGGTGATTATTGATGCCGTGCCGCTGGCCACCCGCCGCAAACCCGCCTTTGACGGCCGCGCCTATGCGCTCAGCCTGACCACGGTGCGGATGCTGCAAGTGCTGGGCATTTGGGGCGCGGTGCAAGCAGAAGCCCAGCCGATGCTGGACATCAAAGTGTCTGACGGCAAACCCTTCGAGGGCGCCTCGGCCCTGCACGTGCATTTTGACCATAACGAAATTGCCGAAGGCCCGATGGGGCATATGCTGGAGGACCGCTTCCTGCGCCGCGCCCTTTTGGACGCGGTGAAAGCCTCGAAGCTGATCACCCAGATCGCCCCCGCCGCGGTGGCGGCGCAAGAGATTCTGGCCAGCCATGCCGAGGTGACCCTTGCCGACGGGCGGGTATTGCGCGGCCGGGTGCTTGTGGGCTGTGATGGCCGCCGCTCGGGCGTAGCCATGCGGGCGGGCATTGCGCGCACGGGGCATGATTACCACCAAAGCGGGCTGGTTTGCGCGGTGCGCCACGAAAAGCCCCATAATGGTGTGGCATATCAACAGTTTATGCCCTCCGGCCCGCTGGCGATATTGCCGCTCAAAGGGGATCGCTCGGCGATTGTCTGGACCGAAACCACCACGCGGGCGGCGCTGATCGCCGCCATGCCGGACCGTGAATTCATGGCCGAACTGCGCCCCCGTTTTGGCGATTTTCTCGGCAAGATCAAGCTGGTAGGCAAGCGGTTTTCCTACCCGCTCAATTTAACCGTAGCCAATGAACTTACCCAGGCACGGCTGGCGCTGGTAGGAGATGCGGCGCATGGAATCCATTATCTTGCAGGGCAGGGATTAAACCTTGGATTGCGCGATGTGGCGGCGCTGGCCGAGGTGCTGCTGGACGCCGCGCGGCGGGGCGAAGACATTGGCAACCCACTGGTGCTGGCCCGCTACGGGCGCTGGCGCGGGGTGGATACCGCCACTCTGACTGCATCAACAGACTTGATTAATAAATTGTTTTCTAACGACAATCCACTCTTACGCGCCGGCCGGGTGGCAGGGCTTGGCGTGGTCAATGCCATCCCGTCGGCGCGGCGGGGCTTTATCCGTGAAGCCGCGGGGCTGACAGGAGACCTGCCGCGGCTTCTCAGGGGGTTGGCCATATAAAACGGTGCTTAATCAGTTAAAGCTCCATGATGCTTGCTCGCATACATTGAATCCCATCGCCGTTAATTCCTGACCATCCATAAAAACGGCTTTGAGGTCATAAATGCAATATCCGGACCCGTCATCAATATTGAAATCAATTGATTGCCCCGAATAGAGCAACTGCGACCCGAGCCAATCACGACCCCATGTGCGTTGGTCGCGGTTGGACGCGTAAAACTCGCGCATCGTAACACCAGAGAAATTTTCAATGGTTACCCAGCGATTTTGAGCTTGCACAGCGAGAGTGCTGGCAACCAGCAATGCGAGAGCAATCAAAATACGCATGATTCTTCCTTCTCAATTGTTAAGTCAAAAGATCAAATCTTCCTTTTCAATTGCCAGGTCAAAGAGATAACATGACAATGTGTCTCAAATGTGGCGTTTCGAAAATGAAGAATCCCGCCAGCACCGCAGAAATGGCGGCTATAGCCTGACGACTTTTATTTGACCCCGGATTCAACCAGCCCCGCCACGGGGGCCGCCGAAGAGGCGAGGTTGGGGTGCCTTGGCCTGTTTGGGTGTTCGCGCCTGGCGATATTTCGGCGTTCTGATACATGCCTTTGTAGACATGTCAAATATGACATGTCATCAGGGGCATGTATTGATCGGCCGGTTGGAATGCTAAAGCTCAGAGGGCGGGGCTTGGG
>JALWPC010000588.1 GCA_026995265.1 Paracoccaceae bacterium | reverse complement strand
GTGCAGATGGGCGCGTCGGTGGTGCTGCTGGAGGGCGGCAAAATGGGCGGCGATTGCCTGAACTATGGCTGTGTGCCCAGTAAGGCGCTGCTGGCGGCGGGCAAGCACGCCCATGCCATGACCACCGGCGCGCCCTTTGGCATTACGCCCGCCACCCCGCAGGTGGACTACGCCGCCGCCAAGGGCCACGTGAAGGCCGTGGTTGACGGCATTGCCCCCCACGATTCTGTTGAACGCTTTGAAGGGCTCGGGGTGAAGGTCATCACCGAATATGGCCGCTTTATTTCACCCCGTGAAGTGCAGGCTGGTGAGCATGTTATCCGCGCACGGCGCTTTGTGATCGCCACCGGCTCCTCGCCCTTTGTCCCCCCCATTCCGGGGCTGGACAGGGTGCGGTATTACACCAACGAGGATATTTTCGAGCTGCAAGACCAGCCCGCCCACCTGATCGTCATCGGCGGTGGCCCCATCGGCATGGAAATGGCGCAGGCCCATGCGCGCCTTGGCAGCAAGGTGACGGTGCTGGAGGGCTTCAAGGCCCTTGGCAAGGACGACCCGGAGCTGGCGGCGATTGCGCTGGAGCGCATCCGCGCCGAGGGGGTGGAGATTGTCGAGGGGGCGATGGCCTCGGAGATTACCGCCGAGGGCGGCGTGACGGTGAAGACCGGAGACGGCGCGCGCTATACCGGCAGCCACCTGCTGATGGCCGTGGGGCGCAAGGCCAATACCGGCGGGCTGGACCTTGAAAAGGCGGGCATCGCCTATGGCCGCACAGGGATAACCGTGGGGGCCAACCTGAAAACCTCAAACCGCCGTGTTTATGCCATTGGCGACGTCGCAGGCGGGCTGCAATTCACCCATATGGCGGGGTATCACGCGGGCATCGTCATCCGCTCGGCGCTGTTTGGCCTGCCTGCCAAGGCCAGCAATGCCCATATTCCGTGGGCCACGTATACGGACCCTGAAATGGCGCAGGTGGGCCTGACCGAGGCGCAAGCCAGAGAAAAACACGGCGCGGCGCTGGAGGTGCTGCGCTTCGATTTCGCCGATAATGACCGCGCGCTGGCCGAGTTGAACACCACGGGGCTGATCAAGGTGATGGTGGTGAAGGGGCGGCCGGTGGGGGCGTCGATTGTGGGCGCGCAGGCGGGCGAGCTTATTCAGGTCTGGGCGCTGGTGATTGCCAACAAGCTCAAAATCGGGGCGGTGGCGGCGATGGTGTCGCCTTATCCGACTATGGGGGAGATCAACAAGCGGGCGGCGGGGGCGTATTATACGCCGAGGCTGTTTGAGAGCGCGCGCGTGAAGAAGATTGTGCGCTTTGTTCAGAGGCTGTGGTAGGGCCGTTACGGTAAACTTGTAAGCTATCGGGAAAGCCTTTAGCTTGGCATAAAAACAGGGACGCAAATGTTTTTCAGAACCCTATCAGGCCGGTTTTTGATCCTGACCATCATCTTTGTGATGCTGGCCGAGGTGGTGATCTTCGTGCCCTCTGTCGCGCGGTTTCGGCAAGACTATTTGCAGCAACACCTAGAGCTGGCCCAACTGGCCTCGCTGGCCCTGCTGGCGACGCCCGATGATATGGTCACCCCCGAGCTTTCCGACGAACTCCTGAAAAACGCCGAGGTGCTGAACATCGTTTTGCGCCGCAACGAGCGCCGCGAGCTGATCCTCTCCTCTCCGCTCAACGAGCCGGTGATGGAAAGCTATGACCTGCGCGGGGCCAGCACCTATCGGCTGATCGCCGATGCCATGTCAACGCTGTTTATCAACCATGAAGAGGTGATCCGCGTGATTGGCCGGCCTGTAAAAGGCGCGGGGCTGGAGATAGAAATCACCCTCAAGGTCATGCCGCTGCGCGCCGCCATGCTCACCTATGGGCGCAATATCTTCCTGCTTTCGCTGCTGATCTCGCTGATCAGCTCGGCCATGCTGTTTGTGGCGGTGCGATTTTCCATCGTGCGCCCCATCCGGCGGCTGGTGGGCAATATGATGGACTATCAACAGGCCCCCGAAGACGCCACCCGCGTTATCACCCCGCAAAGCCGCGTGGTGGAGCTGCGCGGGGCGGAGGAAACCCTGCACGACCTGCAAACCCAGCTCACCGCCAACCTCAAGCAAAAGGAGCGCCTCGCCCGGCTTGGGGAGGCGGTGGCTAAAATCAGCCATGACCTGCGCAATATTCTCACCACCACGCAACTGCTGGCCGACCGGATCGAAGCGAGCGAGGACCCGACGGTGGCACGGGTGGCGCCCAAGCTGGTGACCTCGGTCAACCGCGCCATCAACCTGTGCGAACAAACCCTGACTTTTGGCAAAGCCGAAGAGGCCGCCCCACGCCCGGAGCGCTTCAGGCTCGCCGACCTGGTGGATGAAATCATCGACAGTGAAAACCTGCGGGACGAGGCCAACGCGGTGAAGATCCGCTGCGAATTTGACCCCGATTTTGCACTGGAGGCCGACCGCGAGCAAATGTTCCGCGTTGTCATAAACCTTGTGCGCAATGCCCGCCAAGCCATGGTCGCCACCCAAGGCGCAGGCGAGATTTGCGTGCGGGCGGCGCGCACCCCGAGCGGGGTTGAGATCAAGGTGTGTGACACCGGCCCCGGCCTGCCCAAGGCAGCACGCGAGAAGCTCTTCCAGCCGTTCCAAGGCTCAGTGCGCAAAGGCGGCACGGGGCTCGGCCTTGCCATTGCCGCCGAACTGGTGCGCGGCCATGGCGGCACGCTGGAGCTGGCCGAAACCTCGGAAAGCGGCACCTGTTTCAGGATTTACCTGCCGCAAAAATAACCGCTAAATTCCGCATTTCCCCCCTTGCACTCCCCGCGCCGCAAAGATAGATACAGCCAAGGTTAGCACCCGTAGCTCAGCTGGATAGAGTACCTGACTACGAATCAGGGGGTCGCACGTTCGAATCGTGCCGGGTGCACCATTTTCCCGTTCTCCCTGCGCCC
>JALWPC010000587.1 GCA_026995265.1 Paracoccaceae bacterium | reverse complement strand
GCCCGCTCAAGAGACACCCTCTGGCGCGCCGTCGGCACCACCCTCGAGCGCATCACCGCGGAAGAGTGTGCAAACTATTTCAAAAACGCAGGCTACGCTTCCGTCAAAACCTGAAACGCTCTAAAGCGCCGGACCGCGCCTCGCTTCGCTCGGTGGCGGCGCGCCAAGGTATGTGCTTGTGGTGAGTCTCCGCCCGCGCCGCCCTCAACCCTTCGCATATGTGGTTGCCCTTGTTGAGGGGCGCTGCCCCTCTGGCGCAAGCGCCATTCACCCCGGGATATTTGACCAATTTGGAAGAATAAAATCTTCATTCTTCCAGAAATACTCAAAATGTCCGGCGCCTATGATATGAACCAGAGGTTGGTTCGGGCGCTAAGCAACAAGCACGCCCTTCGGACCTGGCCACAGACACAAAATTTGCAGCGCGGCGCGGGCGCGATCTCGCCAAGCAATGCAATAGTTAACGCGCTGCCACCGCGCCGAAGGCGCGGCCAGGTCCGGTGCTTTAGCACCGGAAAAACGGCGGTTACTTGGGCCCGACCATATCTTCCGGCCGCACCACGCGGTCAAAGGTTTCGCCGTCTACTAAGCCCAGCGCAATCGCTTCTTCCCGCAGGGTGGTGCCGTTTTTATGCGCCGTCTTGGCCACCTTGGTCGCTGCGTCATAGCCAATGGTCGGGGCTAGCGCCGTCACCAGCATCAGGCTCTCCTGCATCAGCTTTTCAATGCGCGGCTTGTTGGCTTCAATCCCGCTCAGCATCCGCTCAGTAAAGCTCGCCGAGGCGTCCCCGAGCAACTGGATGGATTGCAGCAGGTTATAGGCCATCATCGGGTTATAGACATTCAGCTCAAAATGCCCCTGCGACCCCGCAAAGCCAATCGCCGCATCATTGCCCATCACGTGTATCGCCACCTGCGTGAGCGCCTCGGCCTGCGTCGGGTTCACCTTGCCCGGCATGATCGAGCTGCCCGGCTCGTTTTCCGGCAGCAAGAGCTCGCCCAGCCCCGAGCGCGGGCCGGAGCCCAGAAACCGGATGTCATTAGCGATTTTATAGGCCGAGGCTGCCACGGTTTTCAGCGCGCCGGAAAGAAAAACCATCGCATCATGCGCCGCCAGCGCCTCGAACTTGTTGGGTGCGGTCACAAAGGGCAGGCCGGTGATCTCGGCCATATTCGCCGCCACCGTCTCCCCCCAGCCCTTTTGCGTGTTCAGCCCCGTACCCACCGCCGTGCCACCCTGGGCCAACTCGTAAATCCCGGCCATCGCCGCTTCGACCCGCTTAATCCCCTGCCGGATCTGGTGCGCATAGCCCGAAAACTCCTGCCCCAGCGTCAAGGGCGTGGCATCCTGCGTATGGGTCCGCCCGATCTTGATAATATCCGCAAACGCCTGCGATTTCGCCTCCAACCCCTCAGCCAGCGCCACCAGCCCGGGCATCAGCACATCGCGCACGCTCATGGCGGTGGCAATGTGCATGGCGGTGGGGAAGGTGTCGTTGCTGCTCTGCCCCATATTGCAATGATCATTCGGGTGCACCGGGTCCTTGGAGCCAATCACCCCGCCGAGCAATTCAATCGCGCGGTTGGCAATCACCTCATTGGCATTCATATTGCTCTGGGTGCCCGAGCCCGTCTGCCACACCACCAGCGGGAAATGCTCGTCAAGCTTGCCCGCAATCACCTCACCCGCCGCCTCGACAATCGCCTTGCCAATGCGCTCATCCAGCTTGCCTGAGGCCATATTCGCCTGCGCACAGGCTTTTTTAATCACCCCGAGTGCGCGCACAATCGCCACCGGCTGCTTTTCCCAACCAATCGGGAAATTCATCAAAGAGCGCTGGGTCTGCGCGCCCCAGTATTTGTCTGCAGGCACCTCTAAAGGGCCAAAGCTGTCGGTTTCGGTGCGGGTGGTCATGGGAATATTCCTCTGGTTGGGCCAGTTTGCCCTGCCGTTTTAACGCTCCGTCCCCTGCGACACAATGGCCGAGTTGCCACCCTCTTCATTCTTCCAACAAATACTCTGGGGGTGAAGCGAAGCGAGGGGGCAAAGCCCCCTGACACAGGCGCGAAGCTTGCAGCGCGGCGCGGGCGAGACCTCGCCACGCAGACCACCCTTCACGCGCCGCATCAGGGCTTTTGGGTAAACACATATGGCATGGCGGGGGGCAGGTTCAGCCACACCTTCTTCAAGGTCCGCCATTCCAGCCCGTTCTTCTCGCGCACCGCCGGGGCAATCGGCGGCTTGGGGCCATAGGTGAACTGTACGTATTTCCCGCCCGGAACCATCAGGTCAAACGCTCCCCTGATGATATTGTGCTGCACCGCCTCGGGGATCGAGAGCAGCGGCAGGCCGGAAATCACCATGCCGACATTCTCCAGCGGCAACTCGCCCAACTTCTGCGCATCCATCTCCAGCACGTTGCAATCCGGAAACTGCGCCTTCAGCGATGCACAAAACTTCGGGTTCATCTCTACAATCGACAGGTCTTCCGGCTTCACCCCCGCCGCCAGAATCTGCCGCGTGATCACCCCCGTGCCCGCGCCGATCTCCACCACCCGCCCCGTGTCCGGGGTGATCTCCGAGACCATCTGCAAGGCCAGCCCCTTGCTTGAGGGCGCAATGGCGGAAATGGTTTTGGGGTGGCGCAGAAGCTGCCACATAAACAGCGGAAAGCTCATTTAAGACCCTTTCCGGAACGCATCCAGGCTCACCACCCCGCCGCTTTCGGGCTTCGGGGCTTTCTCTGGTTCGGGGTCAGGGTCAGGGTCCGGCTCCGGCGCATCGTGAATGGGCTCAAAGGCCAACTGGAATTTGGCGTGCGGGTCGGCGAAGGTTTTGATGGCATTAAACGGAATCACCAGTGATTCCCCCACCCCGTTAAAGCTCAGTGTCACCCCGAACCGGTCTCCCATAATCGCAAGGTTGTCAAACCAGTGCTGCATGACAATCGTCATTTCCTCGGGGTATTTCGCCTTCATCCAGCCGGGCATCTGCACGCCGGGCACCGTGGTATCAAACACAAAAACGAAGTGGTGCTCGCCGGGCAAGCCCTCTTGCGCCACCCGCACCAAAAGCGCCTTGAGCATCTCGCGAAAAGCGCGCTGGATCAGCTGGTTATAGTCGATTTTATCTGTCATCGGCCCCGTCCCTATGGCTGTTTTCGCTTGGGTAACAGAAAACGCGGGCAGGCAAAAGCGAAAGCTTCAGGAAATGGCATTTCCTTGGATGGTCAGCTGCGGATACTGCGCGGCGTTCTTTATCAGGTCCGGCTCTGCGGTTTCATCCCAAAGGGTGCCGGCAATGGCAAGCCGGCCCTTATCCACCTGAATCAGGTTGTCACTGATCAGCGCTGCCCCCGCGTCCTCGGCCACCGTCACCGCGATGCCAATTTCGCAACCGCGCACAATATTCCCCGTGGCGCTGACATCGCGCAAATACGGGCCCCAGCCCAGGGCAATGCCCACGCCCGGCACGTTTTCCACCACATTCCCGCTCACCAGCGTGTCGGCCTCCACCCCGATGCCCACGGGGGTGGTGTCGGGGTTGGTGGGGGAGCGTTCCCGGATATTGCGCACGATATTGTTGCTGCACACTGCCAAGCGGCCCTGCGCGTCAAAATTGGTAATCGCAATGCCCTGCGCGGCTTCGTCAATGATATTGCCAGAGATCACCGAGCCGGAAAATCCGAACTCGGAAAAAATCGCCACCTCCTCAAGGCGGTTGCAATTATTGCCGGTGATCTGGCAATCGCGGGTGGTGTTCAGGCGCACGGCGGAAAAGGCGCAATCCGAGAGCACGTTATCGGCAATCACCACATTATCGGCCAGATAGGCGTTGATGGCGTTGCCATTTTGCCCGTCGCCCCCCTCGGCAAAGCGGATGTTGCGGACGCGGTTGCGGGTGATGATGGTGCCGTCATAGCCCGCCTCGTCGCGGGCGACATAAATGCCAAGGTTCTCGCAGCCTTCGATTTCGTTTTCCGTCAGCCACAACCCCGTGGCATTGAGCGAGGCAATGCCAGCGCCATAAATCCCGCTCATGCGGTTGCCGGATATATGGCCGCTACAGGCATAAAGGTTGATGCCCTGCGTGGCGGCATTGCTGAAATGGCAATCGGTTATGTCGAGGTCGTCGCAGCCTTCCGCGTGGAAAAGCCCTGTGAAGCTGTTGAAATCCTTGCCCCCGTTACCGCGCAAATGCAGCCCGCGCAGGGAGAGATCGCGGGCCTTGGCGGCGTTCAGGATATTTTCGCCGCGCACAAGCTGCAACACCGGAGGAACGCCACTTCCAAAAAGCACAATGCCCGAAGGCAGGGGAACATCGGCAAGATGATAGGTGCCCGTCGGCACATAAAGCGCTTTCCCCTGCGCGGCCGCCATTTGCACAGCCGCCGTCATAGGGGCGGACTGGTCGGTTCCTGTATCCGGCAGCACCCCGAGATCAGCGGCGTTCAAAATGGTTTGCGCCCCGAGAGGTGACGCAAAGGCCGCGGCGGCAAAGCAGAAATGGCGTCGGGTGAACATGCTGACTCCTTTCCGCCGACGCTAGGCAAGACGCCTGTTCCCGTCAAATATGGAACCGCTATGTAAGCGGAATAACGCTCTAAATCTCTGCCGGATGTTCCATTTGCCGCGCTCAAAACCGCCCGTTTCCATCGGGCACGTTGCCCACTCTGAATCCGATATTCCCGATTGCAACCGACAAAACACTACACTATACAGCCGCATGTGCACCCGTAGCTCAGCTGGATAGAGCGCTGCCCTCCGAAGGCAGAGGCCACAGGTTCGAATCCTGTCGGGTGCACCATCTCACATTTGTTGCTGAAAATTTCACCTAAAGCCTTGAAAGGTAATAATAATTTAGGTGTTCGAAGTCCCTGATTCCGGCTGTATGGTAAAGGTTCCACAAAGCCAGTCCGAGCACTGTTCTCTTCAGGGAAAAATCGGGATTCTTCCATATACTCCATGTATTTGCCGAGAAATTCATCGCCATTCCGCAGGACTCCTCTAGGATAAGTCACGGCTTGCAGGGCACTTTCAAACCCGCCGTCCTGCTGGTCGTGCATGATCAAAACAGCCTGACGACTCATTATTAATTAAGCCCGGTCCTGCTGCGCACATCCCCAATAGCGCATTTCCCGTTCTACGTCACGGCGGTTCCGAAGATCCGCCCCAAAGCACCTGCCACAAGCGCGACATTCGCCGCGCGGCGCGGGCGCGACCTCGCCAAGCAGTGCAATAGCTGACGCGCCGCCCCGCCGAGCCGAAGGCGAGGCGCGGGTCCGGTGCTTCAGCACCGGAAAAGCAGCGGTATCCGGCGTTCCGGCCGCCCAGGCATCGCCCTGTAAGCTATAGCATTTCTGTCGGCGATTAATACTTGCCCCTGATGACATGTCTTATTTGCCATGTCTACAGAGGCATGTATCGGAATGCCGAAGTATCATCAGGCGCGAACACCCAAACAGGCAGGGGCCCTCAACCTCACCCCTTCGGCTACCCCGAGACGGGGCTGGTCAATTCTGGAATCAAATAAAAGTCGTCAGGCTATAAATGATAGCCTGGCTAGCCTTGGTCGGGGCTGTGGCCTGCAAACCCGCACCAATGATTGCCACCCGTAAAACCGGCTTTCCAGCGTCTATTATCCTAGGAGAATAGGCACCGATGATCCATATTTTTATTTGTTATAACAACGGGTTACCAAGGTTCTAGGCTTATCTGAAAGTTAAAGGCGTCACGTTCCCGTTCCAGAGGAATAATCCTTCAAAAACAGGTTTGCCCGATAGAATTCGAGGCGCTCCCACACAGGGGCAGACTGGGCCGCCCCATATAAGCGAGCACAAAGCGCGAGTGGTTTTTATGGCTATGTCCGCCCTGTCAGGCGGGCAAACAGGCCGGTTTTGGGGGGCGGAGCCAGGGGCAGGCTGTCGGGCCTGGCGCGGCTGAAGATGTATTTCGGCATCACCGGCTCGGTAGAACAACTGCACGAAGAGCCCATATGGCTGGGGTCGAACACCTTGATAAAGGCGGGGTCCTCGCGATTATCCACATAGACCGCCCCGCTTATGGGCAGCTCGCGGCGGCTGTAAACCAGCGTTTGTGCCGCCGTGAGCGCCGCCTGCCAGTCAGCACCCGAAACCGGGGCCTCGGGTGCGTCTTGGCTGGGGTCAAACACATACCAGTCGCCGGTGGTGGCCTGCATTTGCGGCCAGAAGGCGTCCATATCCTCCCAGTGCAATATTCCGCTGGAACGGCTCAGGTAGAGCTTCCAGAACGGGGTGTCGGGCAACGGGGTGGTTATACGGGTATGCATGAGTGCTCCTACTTTACGGGTTGAGCTTATAGGTTAAGTGGCAGGCCGTGCAAGCCATCATCAGATCACTCACCGCACCGGATACCGCCGCCGGATCGCCGGTTTCACGCGCGGCGGTGGCCACGTCGTCAAAAGCAAGGTGCATGGCTTTGCCCATACCCTTCATCTGGGCGGGCAGCTCGGCCATCATGGCGGGGTCCATATGGGCAAAATGAGCCTTGCCGCGTTCGGTGGCCAAGGCTTCAACCGTAGCCATATCGCCCGCCGCGTTGGCGGCCAGAATCTCCTGCACCTGCACAAACAGCCCCTCGCGCATGTCATGCAGCAGGTGGATGCGCCAATGGTCCGAAACCGTGGTCAGCAGCTCGCGGTCATCCATGGCAGCGTCGGCGCTGTCTTGCGCCCAGACCACGCCAGCGGTGACGCTAATGGCCAGCGCAGAGGCGGCAAGGATAGAGGTTTTGGTGATTTTCATAGTCGTTCTCCCGTGTTGATTATCCCGCAAGCCTAGGGGAAATCTGTTCACGAAAATATGATCAGGATTAGGAGCGGCGCCTGAATCGGCGTTTTTCACGGGTAATTTCGCCCTCGGCTTCCAGTTCGGAGAGCACGCGGTAGAGGGTTTCGGGCTCCAGAGCCAGCTCTACCGCCAGTTCGGTGAGCGGGGCGGGCCAGTCAAACACGCCGTCAGGGCCGCTTTCACAGGCCAGCAGGTGCAAGACCCTTTCCCGGGCCGAGCGCAGGCGCACCCGCTCATAGCGCGAGCATTGGCGCCGCACATTGGCGGCATTGGCGAGGAAAAACGCCTTGGCAAAACCCGCATCGGTAAGGGCCGCATCCAGCGCGTCCATCGGCAGAAACAGCAGCACGGAGGGCTTCACCGCCACCCCGTCACAGCTATAGCGCGGGGCGGCAATGGCCGATTCGGCAAAGAATTCACCCGCCATCGCCCGCGCCATCACCGCCTCGCTGCTTTTGGCCATATGGCGCAGGGCTTTGACCTCGCCGGAGATCACATAGTAAATCCCCGCCACCCTTTGCCCCTCGCGAAACAGCGCCTCGCCCTTTTCAAGGGAAATGCGCCGCGTGGCTTGGGCGAGGGCAGCAGGGAAATAGGCCGGACGATCGGGGCTATTTGGCACCGAAGGCCTTCATCATTTTGGTCATCATGCAAAAGCCGGTGAGGCCCGCGAATGTCAGGTTGGCCCCGACAAAGAAGGTGACCCAAAGCCAGCTAACGGCCCCGAGGTTCACTTGCCCCATCACATGGGCCACCCCCATGCTGACCATAATAAACAGGCCGGCGAAGATCATTGTTAAACGTTGTGCACTCATTGGTTTTCTCCCTTTTGAGATTTGGGTTATTAACAGCAGCTTTGGCCGCTTTTGGTCGGGGTGCAGCCGCAGGTCTCGCCGTCATTGGCGGGGGCGTGGGCCGCGCCGCCGGCCGCCTCGTCAAAGGCGAAGTCGAGCTTTTCGGCGGCTTCATCGCGGATATGCCGCGCGATCTCGATCACGGCGGCGATCTGGTGCTCGGGAATGCCCGCCTTGCGCAGGCGCTCCAGTTGGCACTGGCCCATGGCGGGGTGGTTGGATGCAATGCCGGAGGCCAGCGACACCATGGCCACGATATTGCTGTGCAGTTGCGGTTGGTCTGTCATGGTTTTTCCTTAGTTTGCAGGGACATAGAGCGTCGCCCCGTCCTCGGTTGAAACATCGACGATATGGCCCGCCAGCGTGCCGTCAGCGGTCACGAAATGCGCGTGCAGGTTAAAACCCGGCACCATGAAGGTGGATTTCTTGTCGTGGTTGGAATAAATTCCGACAATCGTTACATCGGCATCCTCAAGGCTGCCGGTGGCCTTTTCCGGCTGGCTTTCCACGCTCCAGTTCAGTTCGGCCACATGGGCGGTGATCTTGAACGGGAAGGTCATGTCGCCGGTGCAGCCCTGCTCGTTGGCATATTCTCCGATGATGTCGCTAAGCTCGGCGAGGTCAAAAACACCGGGGAAATCGGGCAGGGCCTGCCATGTGCCCGCATCGGCGCGCACCAGAAACACCGTGCCCTGGTCGGCCGTTGGGGTGGTCGAGAGGGTCATCTCGCCATCCACTTTCTGGGTAATGGCATAGGCGCCGTCCAGAATGGTGGTTTCAAAGGCAAGGTCCGCGCCCGGGCCATAGCCCACGGTGGTGGGGGCAAGGGCCACGTCATTGAGCAGCACATGGGCCGAGAAATCACGGTCCATCAAGTTTTGCTGGCTGCCGGACACGGCCACATCCACATTGCAGGCCATGCTCTGGGCAAAGGCGGCGGGGGCGGCCAGCGCCATCCCCGCGATCAGAACGGGCCGGATCATGCCAGCCATTCCTCGACCTGTGCCGGGGTGGGCATCCCGCCCGCGTGCACCAGCACCTCGTCGATCACCACACCCGGGGTGGACATGACGCCGTAGCCCATAATCTCCCCCATATCGGTGACCTTTTCAATGTTGACCTCAACCCCGGCCGCCTTGGCCTTTAGCTCGATCAGGTCGGCGGTATTGGCGCAGTTTTTGCAGCCGGAGCCGAGAATTTTGAACGTTTTCATAGTGTTTCTCCTTTGGTTACATTATGCCAGCATGGCGTTGAACAGCGTGCCAACCCCGATGAAGGCGACAAACAGAATGCCCGCGAAGGTGGCGATCAGCTGGGGCTTGAGCACCTTGCGTAGGATAATCATCTCGGGCAGGGAAATGGCGGCGATCGACATCATCAGCGCCAGCACCGTGCCGATGGGCACGCCTTTGCCGAGCAAAGCATCCACAATCGGGATGACGCCGGTGGCGTTGGAATAAAGCGGAATACCGATCAGCACCGCACTTGGCACCGCGAAGATGTTGTCCACCGAGGCGTATTTCACGAACCATTCCTGCGGGATAAAGCCGTGCAAGCCAGCACCAAGCCCAACGCCGATCAGCACATAAAGCCAGATGCGGCCAACGATTTCCTTCACTTGCTCCCAAGCATAGCCAAGCCGCGCCTTGAAGCTGGTTTGCGCCTGCTGAATGGCGGTTTCCCCCATGCGGATTTTCCAGACATATTCCTCAACCCATTTTTCCAGCTTGAAAAATTCAATCGCCAGGCCGCCCAGAATGCCCACACTCAGCCCCGCGACCACATAGAGCACGGCCACCTTCCAGCCCACGGTGGCGGCCAGCACCACCACGGCCACCTCGTTGATCATCGGCGAGGCAATCAGGAAGGCCATGGTGACCCCCAACGGAATCCCCGCCTCCAGAAAGCCGATAAACAGGGGCACCGAGGAGCAGGAGCAAAACGGCGTCACCGCCCCAAGCCCAACCGCCATCGGGTAAGAGGCAAAGCGCGAGCGCCCCGCCACCACTTTGCGCACCCGCTCAGGCGTGAGCATCGAGCGGAAAAAGCCGATGGCAAACACGATGATGGTGAGCAGAAAGAAGATTTTGGTGACATCTTCAATAAAGAAATGCACCGCATCGCCAAGCTTGCTCTCGGGCGAAAGCCGCAGAAGATCGTAGGCTGCCCAATCGGCCAGCCGGGTAAATATCGCAAACATTGTTCTTTTCCTCTATTTGGGCCGCCGTGCTTCCCGCGGCTTGGCCGTGTCTTAGGCCGCCGTGCTCCGCATCGGTCGGCTGTTCATGTTCTCAAGCCTTGTTTTGTCGTCCTGCAACACCGGCTCCGCCGCCACGCCCGCAAGCGCCGCTGCAATCACCTGCTTTTGCCAATCCGCCAGCGAATCGCTGATCCTGTAAAACACCCACTGTGCATCACGGCGGCCCTCCACCAGCCCCGCATCGCGCAGCGCCGCCAGATGCCGCGAGATTTTCGGTTGCGAAAGCCCCAGCCCCGCCACCAGTTCACACACGCAAAGCTCGCCCTGATTATCCATCAGTGCCAAAGCCCGCAAACGGGTTTCGTCGCCCAACAGGCGGAAGAAGTCTATCTGTTCCATAATCTGCATATACGTTGATTCGCATATAATGTCAATCGTATATACGGACATTCGAATGTCCTACCGCCACCAGCCGGTTTTCGGTGCTGCGTAATTCGCCCAGGACTGGTCTTTGACTGGAGAATCAAAGCCCGCTAAGGTGTCGTCCAAAGCAGATCAGGCAGGTGCGCTGCTGTCAAAATGCACCGCTTGGCGGGGGGGGATATTTGATGCCAAAAATCACACGGCGCGTTGTTATGCAAACCATGGCAGCGGGGCTGCTGGCCGCGCCGCTCAGGGCCATGGCCCCGTTTCGGCTTGGGCTGACACCGGTGTTTCTGGATAATGACGCCGAGGTCATCCGCCGCCTGCGGGCGGCCCTGTCCGAGGCCATGGGGGTGGAGGTGGCTCTGGAGCAGCGGCGCACCTATGAGGAGGTCACGGCGCTGTTGCTGGAGGGCTCGATTGATGCGGCCTGGCTGTGCGGTTACCCCTATTTGCAGCACAAGGCGGCGCTGTCGCTGCTGGCGGTGCCGGTATGGAACGGCCAGCCGCTTTACCAATCCTATCTGATTGTAAGCCCCGACAGCCCGGCCACGGGGCTGGCGGATTTGCGCGGCGGCACCCATGCCTATTCGGACCCGGATTCCAATTCCGGCTATCTGGTCACGGTCTCGGACCTTGTGCGCATGGGGGAGCGCCCCGAGGCGTTTTTTGGCCGCACGCTCTTTACCTATGGCCACCGCAATGTGGTGCGCGCCGTGGCCGGTGGGCTGGTGCAATCGGGCAGTGTGGACGGCTATGTGTGGGAGGCGCTGGCCAGGGCCGAGCCCGCACTCACCGCCCGCACCAAGGTGCTGACCCGCTCCGAGTGGCTCGGCTTTCCGCCGTTTTGTGGCCGCACGGACCGTATGGCAGAGCCGCGTATGCAGGCCATACAGCAGGCCATTCTGGGGCTCGACCAAACCGAAAAGGGCCGCGCCGCGCTCTCTCTGTTGCAGCTTGACGGCATGACCACGGCCACGCCCGCGCTGTTTGACGGCATTGCCGCGCGGATGCTGACCATGGCAGCGGTGCGCCCGTGAGCCTGCTGCACCGCATTCCCTTTGCCCTCCGGGTGCCGCTGTTCACCGCCGCGCTGATGATTCTGGTGGGGTTTCTGGCCTCGCAACAGGTGCTTGGTGCCCTGCGGCAGGTGCAGGATGCCCGCATCCGCGAGCTGGCGCAGCTTCAGATCGAAGCGCTGTCGGTGGCCCTGGGGCCGCTGGTGTCGCAAAGCGATGTCTGGGGGGTTTATGATACGCTCGACCGCGCCACGGGCCAGAACGAGGGGCAAAGACC